>CALHVK010000126.1 GCA_938039195.1 uncultured Carnobacteriaceae bacterium | reverse complement strand
CGCCATTCTTTTATTCAATAGGTTTCATAGCGGCGATTGTTTTAAAAAACTTGTTACCACTATTTAATTGGAATGTTACGTTTGAATTTAGAGTGGTTTCACTTTTTTTTATACTCATTAGTATATTCGCGTTAACAAGATTCCAGTTGGGGAAAGTAGAACAATGGGCAGTAGGGGAACCTATTATTTTATCTTCAGAAACGGAACGAGAAGTTTTAGAAGAAGCCTCTAAAATGTATAAAACGAATATCAAGTTATTTTCAATTCTTATCGTTGCATTCCTGATATTTGTACTATTATTCTTATGGACTTTTCATATTTTAGTAATCATTATGACCGTTTTATTAGCTTATTACATAGGATTACTGATGCCTGGGCTTAAATTATTTTCAAGATATCGATTTTTGAAAAAGATGACGAAACAATAAAAATAAGCACTAATCCAATCCGATTTGCGGAGCGATTAGTGCTTTTCTTTTGGTTCTTTATCGTCTAGTGAATCCTCGTCATCGGGAAGATTATCGATGAGGTTGGCGAGTTTTTTCAACTCATTATAGGTGCGAAGCATGTTGATACTTGTTACGATGCTTGTCGTTGCGAATAGACAGCAGAATAATGTGATAAAGTCAAATCCATTTCCAGGATAATGCGTCGTTGCTAGAAAGATAAAGAAGACGGCTAATATGATTTCAAAATATAGTCTTCTAAAGAAACTTTTTCGTGTCATAGCAATCATCCTTTCATGTCAAAATCTTACAAAATTCTAGACAAATAAGCAAGTATTTATTCTTGATTTTTCCTGACCAAATGAGTATCATAAAACTATGAGTTAGCACTCAGTGTTTTTGAGTGCTAAAAAAGATGAAGGAGGATTTCATATGTTAAAGCCTTTAAAAGATAGAGTTGTTATTCAAATGGTAGAGCAAGAAGAAAAAACTGCTGGGGGATTATTCCTACCAACAACTGCTCAAGAAAAATTACAATTTGCAAAAGTTATCGCAACAAGCGAATTCACTGCTGCAGAAGACCGTCAAGTGGCGGTTGGCGATAAAGTCGTATTCGAGAAATATTCAGGAACAGAAGTTAAATTAGATGGTCAAGAATATATTATCGTGAAAGAAAAAGACATTATCGCAATTGTTGAATAAAGGGGGATACAACTATGGTGAAAGATATTAAATTTGCAGAAGATGCAAGAAGCGCCATGCTACGTGGTGTGGACGTTTTAGCGAACACAGTAAAAGTAACATTAGGACCAAAAGGACGTAATGTTGTATTAGAAAAAGCATTCGGTTCTCCACTTATTACAAATGATGGGGTAACGATTGCCAAAGAAATCGAATTAGAAGATCACTTCGAAAATATGGGTGCAAAACTCGTTGCCGAAGTTGCTTCAAAAACAAACGATATTGCCGGTGACGGTACAACTACAGCGACAGTGTTAACACAAGCCATCGTTCGTGAAGGATTGAAAAACGTAACGGCTGGTGCTAACCCAGTAGGCATCCGTCGCGGAATCGAACTTGCGACAAAAGCTGCTGTTGAAGAATTACACCGCATTTCTCGTCCAGTAGAATCAAAAGAAGCTATCGCACAAGTTGCGGCGATTTCTTCAGGTTCAGCTGAAGTTGGTGAATTAATCGCAGAAGCTATGGAAAAAGTGGGTAACGACGGCGTTATTACAATCGAAGAATCTAAAGGGATTGAAACTGAATTAGATGTAGTAGAAGGTATGCAATTTGACCGTGGTTACTTATCACAATACATGGTAACGGATAACGACAAGATGATTGCGACTTTAGACAATCCATTTATCTTAATCACAGATAAGAAAGTGTCAAACATCCAAGAAATCATTCCATTATTAGAACAAATCGTTCAACAAGGACGTGCGTTATTAATCATCGCGGATGACGTGGATGGCGAAGCTTTACCAACATTAGTATTAAACAAATTACGCGGAACATTTAACGTGGTAGCTGTAAAAGCTCCAGGATTCGGTGACCGTCGTAAAGCGATGTTAGAAGATATCGCTGTTTTAACGGGTGCTCAAGTCATTACAGAAGACCTTGGTTTAGAATTAAAAGACGCAACATTAGCTCAATTAGGGACTGCTGGTAAAGTAGTGGTTTCTAAAGACAGCACTACAATCGTTGAAGGTGCAGGTTCTAAAGAATTAATCGCGAACCGTGTTGCTTTAATTCGCGCACAAGCACAAGATACAACAAGTGATTTCGACCGTGAAAAATTACATGAACGTCTTGCTAAATTATCAGGTGGGGTTGCCGTGATTAAAGTCGGTGCCGCTACTGAAACAGAATTGAAAGAGAAAAAACTTCGCATTGAAGATGCCTTAAACGCAACTCGCGCAGCAGTTGAAGAAGGTATCGTTTCAGGTGGGGGAACAGCTCTTGTGAACGTTCAAAAAGTAGTAGACGCTCTTGAATTAGAAGGCGACTTAGCTACAGGTGCGAAAATCGTATCTCGTTCATTAGAAGAACCATTACGTCAAATCGCAGAAAATGCGGGTCTTGAAGGTTCAGTCATTGTTGCTCGTTTGAAATCTGAAGAAAAAGGGATTGGATACAATGCCGCTACAGATGAATGGGTAAACATGATTGAAGCAGGTATCGTGGACCCAACAAAAGTAACACGTTCTGCATTACAAAATGCTGCATCTGTTTCAGCATTATTATTAACAACAGAAGCTGTGGTAGCTGACAAACCAGCTCCAGTAGCACCACCAATGCCAGGGATGGATCCGGGCATGGGTATGATGTAATCCAAAAGGACGAGGGATGAAAGTTTTTCACCCCTCTTTTTCTTTTTGGATAAAAACGCCGCAAGGTGCTTACTAAAAAATGAACTTCGTTCAAAACTTCGAACACTGAAGGATTTGTTTATAATAGCTGTAATGGGGTACCGTCTCGAGCCTGTAGTCTCTCGACTTTAAAGCCTCAAAATGGTCGTACGGAATAAATTCCTACGACCATTAATTCGCATTTAATACGATTCCCCATTACTGCTATTATAAAATCCTTCGTGTTCTCCGTTTTGAACTCTTTTTTGGGAGATACTTATAAAAAAAAGAGAGTGGAATAGAGAATGTAGGCAAAAAGTGCTACTCCTCGGGGGGCTTCGTTTTGAACAGTTTTTTGGTGATACTAATAATAGAGTAAGAAAATAAGACCAACAAAAATATGTTGGTCTTATTGTTATAGTTTGGATAATAAAGTGCGGCAGTGCTCGTATTCTGGATAGGAAGAGAACTCTGCGCTGAGGAAATCCTCGATAAAGGAGAAGCGTTCTTTATAAATCGAACGAATAGCTTCAGACTCTGTATGCTCTAAGGCATAGGCAGTTTGCTGCAAGAAGAGTTGTGGGTGGGTGTCTTGCAAGATTTCAAGGAGTCCCTCCAGTGTATCGGGATTTTCCTGTCCGATTTGTTGCAATAAGGTATGAATGGAAATCCAATCTTTCATATCATACGTGATGTCTTCGGTCGTTGCTTCTAGCTGAGAGAGGAAATCATCAAAAGAGTTTGCCACTTCGAGCCACTGATCCATTTCAACGTCAATCAGACGGATGCTTGGTTCCTGGGTAGCGCCGTTTTGATAATCGAAGGCGTAATAGACAGGTCCATCTTGGAAAAAGACGACAAAGTACTCAGGCAATCCTGTCACTTCTGGAGACCATGCAGCATCCAGAATGCTTGGGAAATAAGAGCCTTCTGTAAAGCCACTCACTCCATTACAGAGGGCGTAGTCGAGGCCAAATCGCGTTGGTTCCACCGTTGTAATTTTCGTGTTCGTGAAGAATCCGGCACCATTTTCCACAAGAAAATTCACGTAGCTTTGTGGTAATGGGAAACGAGAAAAATGCTCCATCTTCTGTGTGATGGGCGAGAATAACTGTTGCTGAATCATGGGGGCTCCTTTCTACTGCAAAATCCGTCTTAGGATGGATGCAGAAAAATTTACGTTTTGCTACTCTATCTTTACCAACTATTTTACACACATTTAGGAAAATATGGTACAATGAGGGTATTAAATCTAAAGGAGAGTGTCACAAAATGACAGTAGTATGGATTATTTTAGGAGTCTTAGCAGTAATTGTTCTATGGGCAATGTTTGCATACAACGGACTCGTACAACAAAAAAACTGGGTTCAAGAAGCTTGGGCGCAAATCGATGTTCAATTACAACGTCGTAACGACTTAGTTCCAAACCTTGTTGAAACAGTAAAAGGTTACGCAAAACACGAACAAGAAACATTAACTCAAGTAATTGCGATGAGAAACCAAATCGCAAACATGGGTAGCGATGTTTCACCACAAGAAAAAATGGAAGCATCTAACCAATTATCAGGTGCTTTAAAAACTATTTTCGCTTTAGCTGAAAGCTATCCTGATTTAAAAGCGAACGACAGCTTCTTAAACTTACAAGAAGAATTGACAAACACAGAGAACAAAATCTCTTACGCTCGTCAATTATACAATTCAAGTGTTGCGAGATATAACATCTCTATTCAATCAATTCCAACAAACATTATTGCTGGTTTTGGTGGATTCACGAAAGAAGAAATGTTAGAAACTCCAGTTGAAGCTCGTAAAGTTCCTGAAGTGAAATTCTAATTGACAGTTCATTAGTAGGGAGGGAGTGCTAGGATGTTATATCAACAAATTGCTTCCAACAAACGCAAAACGCTTGTCGTTATTGTGTTGTACATGGCGCTCTTCGTTGCAGTGGGAATCGGAATTGGATATTACGCTTTAAATAACGCTGTAGCAGGGGTGATTATCGCTCTTGTTGCGGGTGGACTCTATTCAATGATGATGATTGCAAATGCGACTAATGTAGTGATGCAATTAAACCATGCCAGAGAAATTACAGATAAAAGTCAAGCACCGATGATTTGGAATATCGTGAGCGATATGTCCATGATCGCAAAAGTACCAATGCCACGTATCTTTATTATCGAGGACGAATCTCCAAACGCGTTTGCAACAGGGAGTTCTCCAGAAAAAGCAGCCGTGGCGGTGACAACGGGGTTATTAGAACGGTTGAATCGTGAAGAAATCGAAGGAGTGATTGCCCACGAGTTTGGACATATTCGTAACTATGACGTTCGCCTTCAAACGATTGCGATCGCGCTTGGTGCCGTGATTGCCATGCTGGTTCAATTCGGAAGTCGCATGATGTTCTGGGGTGGCGGTAGTAGAGACCGAGACGATGATAACGAGGGTGGTGGCGCAAATGCCATCTTCATGGTGATCGGTTTAATCGCGATGATTCTTGGACCATTTATGTCGACAATTCTACAATTGGCCTTGTCACGAAATCGTGAGTACTTAGCAGATGCGTCAGCAGTGGAATTCACACGAAATCCATATGGACTCATCTCTGCATTGACGAAGATTTCAGAAGCTCCGCCAATGACGGAAGCCGACAAGAAGAGTGCGGCGTTATATATCTCAAATCCGTTTGGGGAAGAAGGAGATTCGCTCTTCTCAACGCACCCATCAACGGCAAATCGTATTAAACGATTAGAAAAAATGTAACCTGAAGACTGAGGATTTCCTCAGTCTTTTTTGTTTTCTGAGAACTAGATTAGAATGTTGCTAAATTGTTACAGAAGAAAGCGGTTCACACAGAAAAATGTAATCTAATATACATGTTTTAGTAGAAAGAAATCCTTTATAATGGAACATGATAAACTCTATGGAGGTGAGACTGTGGCTAAACAATTATATATCCATTACGATAGCGTATCGAACCATGTACTAACGAAGTCGATTGCGTTCCATTTGTCTGCCTTACCACAGTCTGAGATTCCGCAAAACATTCTTCTCTTAAACGGGAAGTCAAGCCTTGCTACACATGATCCATATACGGGCTTCATGTGGGTGAAGGGGCGTAAAAATGTGTTAGCGTATCTCCAAGGGGTGGAAGAAGGCAAAGAGGCGCCATCGAATTGGGTGGACTTTGATTCGATTGATTTCGTGCATCAATTAACGCCACAAGAAATTGCAGACTTGCTGTATATTTCGCACGCGAAGACGCACTTGCATTCGCCATTCTTCTATAAATTACAAAACAACTTTATTTACTTGTCACTTGAAAATGGCTACTCGAAAGTGTACTACCGTAAAATTGAGCAGTTCTTGCCAATCTTATCAACGCAAGTCCAAATCGAGATGACAGATATCTTAAACGAGACACCGAAGTTCTTATTCTTTGGTGCTGATAAAGTGGCTGCAGCGATTTCCATCGAAGCGCTCAAAGAAATGATGCCATTGTATCGTGAAGGAATCAGTCTTGCTTTTGATAAAGTCACAAAGAAAGAAGATAGCTACGAAGTGCCAATCTTCTTAACGGAGGACCGTTATCATTATGCCGATAAAGCAGTGACACAAAACGTCCGTATCGGGCAACTCGCGTATAACGAAACGTATCAAAATTGGAAGATTTCAGCAAAACTTCCAATGAATGACGCCCTTTAAAGCACTTTTCACAACGGTTGTGAGAGGTGCTTTTTTAATGCCTTGGCCGTAACTTGTAACCCTTCCGCCGTTTTGTTATACTGAAAAGTGCAAGGTTATTTTCAAAATAACGTTCGAAGAGCCTAAATGAGGCGGTTCGCAGCACGCGAATAGTTTGGAGGATTCATATGAAAATTGTAGTAATTTACGGCGGAAAGAGTGCAGAGCACGATATTTCAATTTTAACAGCCGGTTCAATTATTAAAGAAATTTATTTCGAGTATTACGATGTGCAACCAGTGTACATTACAAAAGAAGGAACATGGTTAAAAGGAGAAGCGTTAAAAGCACCTGTAGCCTTTGACCAAGCACTTCGTTTAACAGAAGGAACTGTAGCGCATTTTGCAACAACAGAAGGCGAAACATCAACAGGCGTTCGTATCCAACCATGCGATATCGCTGGACCAGATACAGTGGTATTCCCAATCTTACACGGACCAAACGGGGAAGACGGAACGATTCAAGGATTGTTCGAGATCCTAGACTTACCATATGTTGGTTGTGGCGTATTAGCCAGCGCAAACGGAATGGACAAAATTGCCAGCAAGCATTTATTCCAGCAAGCAGGCATTCCACAAGTGCCATTCGTACCTTTTGTGAAAGCTGATTTCGAAAAATCACCAGAAGCCATCTTCACACGTGTGGAAGGAACATTACGCTATCCAGTCTTCGTGAAACCAGCGAATATGGGTTCTAGTGTTGGGATTTCTAAAGCGACAAACCGCGAAGAATTAACAGCAGCCATCGAAGAAGCATTGAAATATGACCGTCGTATCGTCGTAGAACAAGGAATCGACGCACGCGAAGTCGAAGTAGCGGTTCTTGGAAACGACGAAGTGAACACATCTGTGGTTGGGGAAGTCGTGAAACAAGCAGGCTTCTACGATTACAACGAGAAATACATTAACAACACAACAACACTTCAAATTCCAGCAGCGATTCCTGAAGAAGTCTCTGCTAAAATTCGTGAGTATGCCGTAACAGCATTCCGTGCCATTGACGGTAGTGGCTTAACACGTTGTGATTTCTTCTTAACAGAAACAAACGAAGTGTTTATCAACGAAGTGAATACAATGCCAGGGTTCACACAATTTAGTATGTATCCAAAACTTTGGGAAGCAATGGGCATTTCCTATAAAGATTTAGTCGAAGAACTCATTCAATTAGCGTTGAAACGCTATAACGATCGTCACGCGAGATAAGGGGTAGAAAGATGAGTATTGGAACAGTTGCTGAAATTACAAAAGCCGTCGAAGCGATTGATTATCAGTCTGCACATCGATTTGAAGTTATCGAATCTGTAGCTTTCGATACACGAAAATTAGGTCCAAACAGCCTTTTCGTGCCACTTCAAGGGCAAACAGACGGTCATGATTATATTGAACAAGCGATTCAAGCAGGCGCAACAGCCGTGTTATGGGGCAAACAAGATGTAACGCCACCAGATGGAATCTGTGCCATTTGGGTGGATGACCCACTTCAAGCTTTTCAAAAATTAGCGAAATGGTACTTGGAAAAAGTATCTCCACGCATCGTTGGAATCACAGGTAGTTCTGGGAAAACAACGACAAAGGATATGACAGCAGCCGCTCTAGGCGCACGCTACCGTGTCTATAAAACACAAGGAAACTTCAATAACGATATCGGCTTACCACAAACGATTTTAGATATGCCGGAATCTACAGAAGCACTTGTCTTAGAGATGGGAATGAGTGATTTCCACGAAATCGAGTTCTTATCCAAATTAGCACGCCCAGAAGTTGTTGCGATTACGCTCATCGGTGAATCGCATATGGAACAATTGGGAAGCAAGGAAGGCATTGCCAAAGCCAAACTTGAAATCCTTTCAGGACTACAAGAAAATGGGACCTTTATTTATCCCGCACATGAAGAATTAATTACAGCAGGCATTGCACAAGCTGAAAAACCAGCAAGCTTCAAGATTGTTACAGTCGGCGAAGGAAGCAAGGAACTCTCAGCCAAAAATATCGAACTATATTCAGACCACACAGCGTTTGAATTAGTCACACCAACTGAAACCGTGGCGGTAACCTTACCAGTCCTTGGAGCGTACAATGTTTCTAATGCACTACTTGCCATCGAAATTGCACGCACATTAGACGTACCACTTTCAGACATCGTGTCCGCCTTAGCGAACTTCGAATTGA
This sequence comes from uncultured Carnobacteriaceae bacterium, assembly GCA_938039195.1. GTDB lineage: Bacteria > Bacillota > Bacilli > Lactobacillales > Aerococcaceae > Granulicatella. The sequence continues at coordinate 23,834 of CALHVK010000126.1, read as the reverse complement.
CGAAGAACCGTACGCAATGGGTGAAAGGCCAAAACGGAGTAGCCATCTTAAACGATGCTTACAACGCTAGCCCAATCGCGATGAAATCAGTGATTCAATCATTTGTTTCAGTCGAAGCAACAGGCCGTCGCGTCCTCGTTCTTGGGGATATCCGTGAACTAGGGGAACATTCGAAAGAATTGCACGCCAGCATCTCAGAAGTTATTTCTCCAAACGAAGTCGCACTTGTGTACTTGTACGGCGAAGAAATGGAAGCACTCTATGATGCGTTGAAAGGCCAGTTCGATTCAGCAGCTCTTCACCATTACATGGATAAAGAAGCACTGATTGCTGACTTGAAAGCCGAGCTCAAAGAAGGCGATCAAGTCCTTATCAAATCAAGTAACGGCACAGGCTTACTCGCCGTCGTCGATGCCTTAAAAGCAGAATAATAAAAGCAAACTAAAGCGAGAGACGCACAAACGTCCCTCGCTTTTTTCGTCCCCTCATGGAAAACTATCCATTATAAAGTGTCCCCATTTCTCAACCGCACCACAAGAAGCAAACTTCCCACCTCCTCCCGCTTTTTATAGTTTGGAATGCGCTGTGAATACGGGCGAAAAATCTAGCGGATTCAATAGTAGCAGTAATGGGGAATCGCATTAAATGCGAATTAGCTGGAGTTAGAAATTTATTTCTTACTCCAGCTTTGAGGCTTTAAAGGTGAGAGACGGCAGGCTCGAACCGTTGCCCCATTACAGCTATTATTGAAAAATCCGCAAGGATTTGGAGCCCGTAAATTCTTATTCCTTAAGCATTTTTAAAGAACAAAAAGCAGGAGTCGGCGGTCTGTATTCTTTGCATTCTTGCTGGATGCGTGCTATACTATTCGCTGAGTTGAGAAATGTACACACATTTATAATAGATAGTTTGAAATTTAAACGATTGTAGAAGTCTGGTGCTCTTACGAAAAGCTCCAGGCTTTTGTTATGAAGGGAAATCCCTCGTGTGCTTCTCACCGAAGTATCCAAGGAGGAAAATATGAAATTTAATGAATTAGGATTGGATTCTGCCTTACTAGAATCTATCGAAAAAATGGGGTTTGAAGAAGCAACTCCCATTCAAGCACAAACCATTCCAAAAGCGCTAGCAGGTTTAGATGTGATTGGACAAGCGCAAACAGGGACTGGTAAAACAGCCGCATTTGGTTTGCCAATGCTTCAAAAAATCGACCCAAGTAAAAAAGGCGTACAAGGACTTGTCATCGCACCAACTCGTGAACTTGCGATTCAAACACAAGAAGAATTGTTCCGTCTCGGACGCGACAAAAAAGTTCGTGTACAAGCGGTTTACGGTGGAGCGGACATTAACCGTCAAATTCGCCAATTAAAAGAAAATCCACAAATCGTTGTGGGAACTCCAGGTCGTCTTTTAGACCACATTTCACGCCGTACATTGAAGCTTGCGACAGTGGAAACACTTGTCTTAGACGAAGCGGATGAAATGTTAAACATGGGATTCTTGGAAGATATCGAATCGATTATCAAACAAGTTCCAGAAAACCGCCAAACGCTTTTATTCTCTGCGACAATGCCAGATGATATTAAACGTATCGGTGTTCAATTTATGAAAGATCCAGAACATGTTCGTATCAAATCAAATGAGATGACAGCGACATTAATCGATCAATATTTCGTAAAATGTAAAGACTACGAGAAATTCGACATTATGACACGTTTATTGGACGTTCAAACGCCTGAATTAACCATCGTATTCGGACGTACAAAACGTCGTGTAGACGAATTAGCACGCGGACTTGAAATGCGTGGCTACCGTGCAGAAGGAATCCACGGAGACTTAAGCCAACAAAAACGTATGAGCGTTCTTCGTGACTTCAAGAACAACCATTTAGACATCTTAGTCGCTACAGACGTGGCAGCTCGTGGACTAGATATCTCAGGCGTCACACACGTCTACAACTACGATATCCCACAAGACCCAGAAAGCTATGTACACCGTATCGGACGTACAGGCCGTGCGGGGCAAGAAGGAATGTCTGTAACATTCGTGACACCAAACGAAATGGATTACCTACGTGTGATTGAAGAATTAACACGCAAACGTATGACAAGCCTTCGTCCACCAACGCAAACAGAAGCCTTGGAAGGACAAACAAAAACAGCGATCGAGTCTATCGACGAAATGATGAAAACTGTGGAACCAAGACGTTTCAAAGAAGCGGTCTCTTACTTATTAGACGAGTACGAACCAGAAGAATTGGCAGCTCTATTACTTAAGAGCATGATTAAAGACCCAACTGAAATTCCAGTTAAAATCACGCCAGAACGTCCATTGCCAAGCCGCAAACGTGGCAATAACCGTGGAAACTACAACCGTAGCGACCGTAAAGACAACCGCGGACGTAACGGAAAAGGCAGCTTCAAGCGCAAAGAAGACCGTCGTGGCCGTGGCTTAGAAGACGAATATACACGCGGATATAAAGGGAAAGATTCTCGCCGCCGTAACAACAAAAAGAAATCTGACAAAGGATTTACCATCCGTCAGAAATAATGAATGAAGCAGACTAGTAAAAGGCTAGTCTGCTTTTTTTAGAATCTCATATTGACAGTATCTGCTATAAAACGGTAATATAAGGAAAAAATCATGTGAGGTAGAAGTAAATGGGTGCTCGATTGAAAAAACCGCTTTGGGTTCTGTTCTTTTTTGTAGTGAATATTGTCATATACGGGGGAATTGAATTTGTATTCAAAATGAATTTGTGGAATCTAGGTCGTCAAGTGGATATGTGGGAGTTAATTGTTACGATTATTTGCGTTGGTATTTCGGTATTTTGTATGTACAAAGTACACACAAAATTATTTAAGCCAACAGTAAAAAGAAAGATTCAACTGATGGATTTAATTTTTGTTTTTGTAACGTATATTACTCTCATATTTTCTAGCTATTTGATTTATAATTTGTGGAGTTCAATAGCTTATGGGACAGGTCGATCAAAACTAGTTGATTTTTTCTTTAGGGCTAATCTACCACTTACAACAGATAAATATATTTTTGCTTTAGAGGCACTAGGACTCGTTTGTTTTGCACCTTTGCTCGAAGAATTTCTTTTTAGAGGATTTCTGAATAATTTGCTTCGAGGAAAAGTGAATACTTTTGTTAGAATGTCCATCGTATCAATTCTATTTGCAGCTGTTCATTTCCCGACTTATATCCATAATTGGATACAGTTTTTAGCTTATCTTATTGGTTCTATTGTTCTTTTTCTTGTGTATGAACGAAGAAGAAGTTTGTTTGACGCAATTTTATTACACAGCCTTATTAATGGACTTCTTGTCATCTTGTTCATCGAAATACCAAAACGTTTCTTTTAGAAAATTAGTCAGTGACTTCTTAGTAGGAGTCACTTTTTTTGATGCCGAAAAATATTTTAAGTTCATTTTAGGAAAAACTCGTATCCTCTGCTTAAGGAATTTCTTTTTATAAAAGGAAACCAACTTAAAAGTTTTTTTGCTGACAAAGGGAAAGAAGAGATAGAGCAATGACAGTTCAAAATACCATATATGGTATTTTTTACCTCTTCACTTTTAACAATGAGGAAAAAACATTGTGAAATCAGGCTTTTTTCTTAGGTAGGAAAATTGTGATTATGGTATGATAGCGCTAGTGATATCAGTAAAAGCGAGGAGACTTTCAGATGTATTATGTAAAAAATCAACGTAATGGGCAAGAAATCTACGATGCAACGACAAACTTAGCCATCGAATATTTCTTATTAAACGAAAAGAAACTGGATGAACCAATTTTGTTATTTTATATTAACGAAAATGCGATTATCATCGGGAAAAACCAAAATACCATCGAAGAAATCAATCAAGATGGTGTAGACAAGCTTGGCGTACAAGTGGTTCGTCGTTTCTCAGGTGGTGGGGCCGTGTATCACGATATGGGAAATATCTGCTTCTGCTTCATTACAGAAGATGATGGCGATAGCTTCCGTGATTTCGGAAAATTCACAGAACCTGTGATTGAAGCTCTTCATAAAATGGGTGCAACAGGGGCAGAGTTACAAGGCCGTAATGATCTTCTCATCGACGGTAAGAAATTCTCTGGAAATGCGATGTACTCAAACAATGGCCGTTTAACAGCGCACGGAACATTAATGCTGGATCTAGATGTGAGCATTTTGCCACAAATTTTACGTCCAAAACAAGAGAAAATCGAATCAAAAGGAATCAAGTCAGTTCGTTCACGCGTAACCAATATCAAACCTTACTTAGCGCCTGAATATCAAGACTTAGACATCTTACAATTCCGCGAAGTACTCTTGAAAAACATCTTCAATGTGGAAGATACATCTACAATTAAAGAGTATGTTCTAACGGACGAAGATTGGGTGCGTGTAGAAGAATTACGCAGCAAGTACTTCAATAATCCTGATTGGAACTACGGAAAGAATCCAAAATTCGAATTCAAACAATCTAAACGTACTCCAGCCGGACAAATCGAGTTCAGCTTGAACGTTGAAAAGAATGCCATCAAAGACATTAAGATTAACGGAGACTTCTTCGGTCTTGGTGAAATCAGCGATGTAGAAAAAGCGCTAGTGGGAGTTGGATACAACCGCGAAGACTTAACAAAAGCCTTCGAAGCCATCGACATCCGCCGTTACTTCGGTAATGTTACAGTGGACATCCTAGTGAACCTATTACTAGGGGTAGAAGAATAAAATAGAAAACTTGGCTATAGAGGCCGATAATGCAACAGGAACCTAGCAGTAATGCTGGGTTCTTTTTTTGCTTGCGCGTATAGTAAAAGCCGTGGGGGAGCAGTATAATAAAGATAAGTTCAGGAATCCGTTTTTAGGGAGAGGGGTTGTTGGAAATGAGTCAAAAAGTTAGAGAAATTGTTACTATAGTATTTGGGTTCATCAGTGGTGCAAATGCCATCTATCAGCTACTATTTCGTCAAAATATCGCGCTGTTTATTGTGAATGCGATAGTTGTGGGGACTGTCTTTTATACTTGGCTGAATCGGGATAATCCGGATAAACTCAAAAAATTCAATCGCGCAGGGGCTGCTATTTTGATTTTAATAGTCGCTTCCATCGCTTTTAGCTTGATCATGAATCATTTCTTTGGATATGAGCAATGGGAGTCTTGGCAAAAATCCGTCGTTAAATTTACGTTTATCTTTGGGTTAGTGGCAATTGTGAATCGATACTTTAAAAAATAATCGTTTAATGGAGGCGTCATATGGCACTTTTACATGTTTCATTCTTTTCAAAAACATTAATGAGAACCATCCCCCTGTCGGTCTACTTACCTAGCGATGCGGTGGATTTTAATAATCAGTATCTCTCGGAAGGGCCGTACAAAGCGCTGGTACTACTGCACGGAGTATTGGGCAGCGAACAGGACTGGGTCAACCAGACGCGAATTCTTCGTTACGCAAAAGAAAAAAATCTTGCCTTGATCATGCCTTCGGGGGAAAATCATTTCTACGTAGACCAACCATGGAACTATACGAACTATGGAGAATTTATCGGGGTGGAACTTCCAGAAATCTCCCGCCGAATGTTTCCTATTTCTAGAAAGCGCGAAGACTTAGGCATTGCCGGGCTTTCGATGGGTGGATACGGGGCACTTCGAAACGGCATCAAATATCATGACACCTTTAGCGTGATTGGGGCGTTCTCTGGAGCGATTAAGAAACAGGTGATTCCACCAGAGGAGATTCCAGAAGCACCGTTCTTTTTAAGAAAAAGCTTTTTGGAGGCGGTCTTCAAAGATGAGGAGACCTTTGTGGCGGAAGGCAATCAGTTGTATCATGCCGTCCAAACCATGAAGCATAAGGACGCACTTTCGGTCTTTATGGCGTGTGGTTTGGAAGATTGGCTATTGGAAGACAATCGTAGCTACAGCAGCTTTTTGAAAGAACAAGGAGTGTCGCTAACGTATAAAGAACACGCTGGCGGACACGAATGGGACTTCTGGGACTGGGCGATGAAACAGTTCTTAGACTGGTGGATTCCAGAAGATGCAGACCAAGGCGTGTCTAGCGGGAACGTGAAATCGTAAGACGAGCGCGATATTGTTGCAAGCACATCGCCATAATGGTAGAATATTTTGTATATTAGAGCGATGAACAAGAGGAGTAAAATGACTTTGTTTACGAGAGAGGGAAGACTTGGTGAAACTTCCTAGCAGATTCATTTGAAGGTAGCTTGTGAGCTTACTCTACGAAATGCAGTAATAGAGTACGGAGACGACACTTCGTTACCAACATCGAGGCGTAATGAATTTTTACGCGAATATTAGGTGGTACCACGAAATCAATCGTCCTATGGAGAGTGTCTTCATAGGATTTTTTTATTGGACACAAACAAGATACAAGGAGGAAAATCAATGGCTAAAGAAATGTCATCTAAGTTTCAACCACAAGAAGTTGAAGCTGGTAAATATCAATGGTGGGTTGATTCAGGCGTCTTCCATCCAAACGAAGATCCAAACGCTGAACCTTATTCAATCGTTATCCCGCCACCAAACGTAACAGGGAAATTACACTTAGGACATGCTTGGGACGTAACGTTACAAGACATGATTATCCGTCAAAAACGTATGCAAGGGTTCGACACTTTATGGTTACCAGGGATGGACCACGCGGGTATCGCAACGCAAGCAAAAGTAGAAGAAAAATTACGCGGTGAAGGCTTATCTCGTTATGACCTTGGCCGTGAAAAGTTCCTAGAACAAACATGGGAATGGAAGGAAGAGTATGCCAGCCATATCCGTGAACAATGGGCAAAAATGGGGATTTCTGTAGACTACCGCAGAGAACGTTTCACATTAGATAAAGGGTTATCTGACGCCGTGAAGAAAGTCTTCGTTACATTATACGAAAAAGGCTTAATTTACCGTGGTGAGTACATCATCAACTGGGACCCTAAAGCGAAAACTTCATTATCGGATATCGAAGTAATTCATAAAGACGTAGAAGGCGCGTTCTATCATATGAACTACCCTCTAGCAGACGGAAGTGGATTCTTAGAAATCGCAACGACTCGTCCAGAAACACTTCTTGGAGATACGGCTGTTGCGGTTCACCCAGACGACGAACGTTACCAAGCATTAATCGGTAAAACCGTTATCTTGCCACTTATGAACCGTGAGATTCCAATCATCGCTGACGAATACGTTGAGCAAGATTTCGGAACAGGGGTTGTAAAAATCACTCCAGCGCACGATCCGAACGACTTTGAAGTAGGGAACCGTCATAACTTACCTCGTATTAACGTGATGAACGATGATGCGACAATGAACGAGTTAGCAGGTAAATACGAAGGCATGGACCGTTTTGCGGCGCGTAAAGCCATCGTGAAAGATTTAGAAGAAGCTGGCCTTCTTGTGAAAATCGAAAAACATTTACACAGCGTTGGTCACTCAGAACGTACAGACGTCGTTGTTGAACCACGTCTTTCAAAACAATGGTTCGTGAAAATGGGACCGTTGGCAGAGCAAGCCATCAATGCGCAACGTGCAGAAGGGGACAACACAGTAAACTTCTACCCACCACGTTTCAACGATGCGTACTTACGTTGGATGGAAAACATTCATGACTGGGTTATTTCACGTCAATTATGGTGGGGACACCAAATTCCAGCTTGGTATCATAAAGAAACAGGCGAAGTCTATGTAGGAATGGAAGCTCCAAGCGATATCGAAAACTGGACACAAGATCCAGACGTATTAGATACTTGGTTCTCATCTGCATTATGGCCATTTTCAACAATGGGTTGGCCAGACGAAGAGTCAGCTGACTACAAACGTTATTATCCAACTAACACACTTGTAACAGGGTACGACATCCTTACTTTCTGGGTAAGCCGTATGATGTTCCAAGGGTTAGAATTTACAGGCAAACGTCCATTCAAGAACGTTTTGATCCACGGATTGATTCGTGATAGCCAAGGACGTAAGATGAGTAAGTCTCTTGGGAACGGGGTTGACCCAATGGAGGTTATCGAGCAATATGGTGCCGATGCGCTTCGTTGGTTCTTAGCAAACGGTTCTGCTCCAGGGCAAGACGTTCGTTACTCAACAGACAAGATGGATGCTGCATGGAACTTCATCAACAAGATTTGGAACGCAAGCCGTTACGCGTTAATGAACGTGGGTGACTTAACAGCAGACCAAGTCGATATCACTGGTGAGAAGACTCTTGCGGATAAATGGATTTTAACACGCTTGAATCAAACAATCGGCAAAGTGACAGAACTCTTCGAGAAATTCGAATTCGGTGAAGCAGGACGTCTTTTATATCGCTTCATCTGGGATGATTTCTGTGACTGGTATATCGAAATGTCGAAAGAAACTTTAGCAGGGGACGACGAAGCTGCGAAATTAACAACACGTAGCATTCTTGTATATGTATTAGACAACACATTACGTCTATTACACCCAATCATGCCTTTCGTGACAGAAGAAATCTGGCAATCTGTTCCTCATGTTGGGGAATCATTAGTAGTGGCTACTTACCCAACCGTTCACCCAGAACAAATGGACGAAAAAGCAGCCGAAGAAATGGAATTCTTAATGGACTTCATCCGTTCAGTACGTACGGTTCGTAACGAAATGAACACACCATTATCAAAACCAATTAACATCATTGCGAAAGTGAGCGACGCAGCGCACTACGCAATCTTGAAAGAAAACGAATCTTACATTGCACGCTTCTCAAATCCTGAAGAATTCGTGTATGGGGAAGACGTTGAAGCGCCATCTGATGCGGTTACTTCAGTCATCACAGGTGCTGAAATTTACTTACCATTAGCAGGGCTAATCAACATCGAAGACGAAATCGCTCGTCTTGAAAAAGAAGCAGAGAAATTGCAACAAGAAGTGGATCGTGTCGAGAAGAAATTATCGAACGAGAAATTTGTGGCAAAAGCTCCTGCAGCGGTTGTTGAAGCTGAACGTGCAAAAGGTGCGGACTATCAAGCACAACGTGAAGCAGTGTTAGAACGTATCGCAACATTGAAGAAAATCTAATCCGTTGTAACAGCGGGGGGAGCGTATGAAGTGTCATACGCTCTCTTTTGTATGTTCCGGCGGGTCATTTTCTGTTATGATAAATGAGGAAAACAGGAGGTGAGTGAATGATTCAAGAGTGGTTAAAAAAGAGCGAGAGTATTCCGCGCAAACATGGATTGTACCGCATGGAGGCTATCCTAGAGGCACTTGGAAATCCGGAACAAGGGTTGAAGAGTATTCATATTGCGGGGACAAATGGAAAAGGGTCAACTGCCGCGATGGTGACGGCCTTTGCAAAGGCGCATGGATTGCGAGTAGGGACATTCACTTCACCGCATATGGACAGTATCAGGGAACGCATTCAGCTAGACGGAGTGCCTCTTGAAGAAGAACCGTTCTGGCAAGCCGCATCGCTTGTAAGAGAAGTGGAATGCCGCTTATTAGAAGAGTGGGGAGCCTTTAACTATTTCGAGGTTTTAACGGCGATGATGTTTGTCGTCTTTCAACAAGAAGCGGTCGACCTGGCGATTATTGAAGTCGGGATTGGTGGTCTTCTCGATAATACGAATGTTGGAAATCCTCTTGTGAGCGTGATTACGACGATTGGGTTAGACCATCAAGACTTACTTGGAAGCACCCTTGAAGAAATCACTGCGCAAAAAGCAGGAATTATTAAATCTGGGCAACAAGTGGTCGTCGGGCCAGTCACGCGTGAATGTATGGATGTCATACGAGATATTGCTAGTCAACAAGGTGCAACAGTGCTGGCATTTGGGGAGAATTTTTCACTGGTAGAAGATTCGTACCAAGATGCCGAGTTAACGATTCCGCTAGAACATCTAGCCCTCCAAGGAGCCTTCCAGAAGGAGAATGCGACTGTTGCGATTCGAGCATTTCGAGAGTGGATGGAAGCTACTGGCAGAAGTGCGCACGCCGAATGCATCGAAGCGGCCCTACGAGTGGTTTCATGGCCAGGGCGCATGGAAGTGTTGCAAGATACACCTCTTGTGTTGATCGACGGAGCCCATAATTTACCAGCCATCGAGCGGCTCGTTCAAAACATGACGTCTCACGTTGGCAAGAGACAGACGCTGTTATTTAGCGCGCTTACTCGAAAAGATAGTAAACAGATGCTTTTAAGATTGCAGGAAGCTCTTCCCGACGTGAACATCATCTTAACAAGTTTCCATCCTTCAAAGGGACAGTCAATTGCTAGAAGTGATGTCGAAGCGTACTTGGATTCTCCTCAGGTTTCTTATGAAGAAAGCTTTGAAGATGTCATCGACCGTTTCGCCAGTGTAACAGACGACAAGAGCGAATTATGGGTGACAGGGTCATTGTATTTTATCGCAGAAGTTCGTCATTGGTGGAAGAATCGTAAGCCCAAAGAAGAATAGACATCGTAACTCTTTGTAGAGAAAACAAAGAGGAAGTGTCACAATGATTGAATCAAAATTATTAGAAGTACCTTTAAGCGCCATGCCACGAGAACGACTCGAACGGTATGGCGCTAAAGTGCTTGAAACACATGAATTACTCGCGATATTACTGCGAACGGGATCCAAGGATTTAAACGTCCTGCAACTGGCGGTCGTTGTCTTAAACACCTTCGAGGACTTGCATTCGCTGAAGATGGCGAGTCTGGACGAACTCATGCAGATTAACGGCATCGGTCGAACCAAGGCGATTGAACTAAAGGCAGCCATGGAACTGGGTGTGCGCTTAAGCAATGCCGCGCAAATGAAACTCGGGAAGATTACGTCTTCCAAGATGGCCGGCCAGTGGATTGTGCAGGAGTTGAAGGATGCCTATCAGGAACATCTCGTCGCCTTATATTTGAACACGAAAAACGAGATTATCAAGAAGAAAATGATCTTCATCGGTGGGTTGAACAGTGCAGTGGCGCATCCTAGAGAAATCTTCCGGGAGGCCGTACGGTTTTCAGCGGCGCGCGTCATCATTGGTCATAATCACCCAAGCGGCAACCCTGAACCCTCCCAAGCGGATATCGATTTTACGCGTCGCTTGATGGAGTGCGGTGAACTCATGGGCATCGAGCTTCTAGATCACTTCGTCGTCGGAGGAGAGGAGTATATTTCTTTAAAAGAATTTGGCGTTTTTTAAAAACGATTCAAAAGAATGTGAAAAATTGAATTATGAAAAAAGATGAAAGCAGATTGTTTTCGATTTTCACGAAAAATATTATTGATAATTAACGAAACGATTCGGAAAAAACGCACGAAACAGCAGTTATTCTACTTAATTCTCAGTGAAATCGGAAATACTCTTGCAAATTTGCCTGTGAGATGTTATACTTATATTGTGTTTTTGTTATGTAAAGAAATTGTGTAAGATATTACTCCTTTCGAACCATTAGCAAGAATATCAATAACAAGTGCTATGGCACAAGGAGGAAATGTTCATGGAACAAGGTACAGTAAAATGGTTTAACTCAGAAAAAGGTTTTGGGTTTATCGAACGTGAAGGTGGAAACGATGTATTCGTACACTTCTCAGCAATCCAATCAGAAGGATTCAAAACATTAGAAGAAGGACAAGCAGTTCAATTCGATGTTGAAGAAGGCGCTCGTGGACCACAAGCAGCTAACGTAGTTAAACTATAATTAGTATTAACTTTGACGCCACCGGTTTTCCGGTGGTTTTTTTGTGCGCAAAAATTGTAAGTGAAGTCGAAATATACCATATATGGACATGTCCATATATGGTATATTTGTCCTATCGTTAAGTTGAAGTATCCTTGATTTAGGCCTCTTCTTACTAGACTTTATCAACATCGAATAACTTAACAACTTCGTCATCAAAGTAGCTCGCTAACCGAGCTGTTTTTTTCTTTTCCCTCCCCCCAAGAATTTCTTTTTATTCTTGCATTTGATTTTCAAACTTTTTTTCGTACTTCTGTTTCTAGATTTTGGTGATTTTTTGTTAAAAGGTTCCTCAGCTAGAATGGGAGAAACATAGCGAATCGCTTATTGAAAAACGAAGAGCATTCGGATTCTATAGGAATAATAATAGCGATCATAATTGATGTGAATTACTGACTCTGGAAATTGATTTCCTAGAGTCAGTTTGAAGCTCGATAGGAAACGAGACCTGGGGCTCGTTCCGGTATAGCTATTGTTGTTCCTATAAAGACATCCGAAAGTGCTCGTAGTTTTTCAAAACAGCACAAAACCCCTTATTGTTTCTCCCATTCAAGCCGAAGGCTCACCCAATTTCTGCACAAAAAATATCACCAAAATATTACAGAAACCGTTTTTATGTTACGAAATAAAAAAGTTTCCTAAAAATCTATAAAATACAAGAATAAAAAGCTAAATTCTGCTATACTAGAATAGAATTCTTACAGCCAAGTCTGTAGAAGAATTATCTAAGGAGGAAACAGTGTGGTTGCATTAAATTTTAAAGCACAAAATATCGGAATTGACTTAGGCACAGCTAACACGATTGTTTATCTAGAAGATGAGGGAATCGTCACACGTGAACCTTCCGTTGTTGCAAAAAATATCGTTACAGAAGAAATTATCGCAGTAGGAAAATCTGCATTTGAAATGATTGGTAGAACACCAGAAAATATCGTGGCATTACGCCCAATGAAAGATGGCGTAATCGCTGACTACAATACAACGACAGCAATGTTGAAATACTTCATTCAGTCGATTGTGGGCCGCTCATTCTTTAAACCAGTGGTCATTATTTGTGTGCCAAGTGGCATTACAGACGTTGAAAAGAGAGCCGTTTTAGACGCGACAAAATATGCAGGAGCAAAAGAAGCATACGTGGTTGAAGAACCATTCGCTGCAGCGGTTGGGGCAGGGCTTCCTGTCACAGATCCAACTGGAAGCATGATTGTTGATATCGGTGGCGGTACGACAGACGTGGCGACGATTTCGCTTGGTGGAATCGTGAATAGTCGTTCGATTCGTGTCGGAGGAGACGAGTTAAACGAGGCTATTATTCAGCATGTTCGTAAGACGTACAATTTACTAATCGGGGAACGTACGGCTGAAGAATTAAAAATTATGTTAGGTTCAGCTTCCGTTGAAAAAGCACAAGGAAGCATGCAAGTGCGTGGTCGTGACATGGTTACGGGATTGCCACGTGTTGTTGAAGTGCCTGCAAAAGAAATTGCAGTAGCGATGAGTGAAATTATTCATCAAATTTTAGACGCAGTAAAAGATGTATTGGAACAAACACCGCCAGAAATTTCTGCGGACGTTATTGATCATGGAATCGTGTTAACAGGTGGAGGCGCAATGCTTCGTCACCTTGCTGAGATGATTTCGAAGGAAACGCAAGTACCAGCCTTTGTGGCCAACGATCCACTTGATTGTGTGGCACTAGGAACAGGTGCAATTTTAGCAAATCCATCATTAATGAAAAAATAGAGTCCGTTGAAAAATAAAAATAAGAGGAGTGATGATGTGAATCCAATTTTTTCAAATAAGAAACTAATTGGTTGGGTAATCGGAATTATCACGGCATTAGCATTGATCATGTATTCCATTACTTACGGCAGTAATATCGTGACTCAAGGTGTTAATGATGTAACCAATATTCTTGGAAGATTAGTCTCTTATCCAGCAAATAGTATTAATGATTTTATCGATAGCGTGAGTGATTTATCAAATACGTATCAAGAAAATCAATCGTTAAAACAAAAAATCGATACCATTCATGAATTAGAAGTTCAATTGAGTGAGTTAAAACGTGATAACCAAAAAATGAAGGAAACGCTCAAGTTGCAAGATACGCTGAACGATTATACGTTAGTGAATGCGACAGTTATTGCGCGTAATCCAGATACATGGCGTGATGTCATTACGATTAATAAAGGGTCTAATGACGGTATCCAACCGCAAATGTCTGTTATGAGTGATAATGGACTTGTAGGGAAAGTCATGGACGTGAATCCAACAAGTGCACGTGTAGCGCTATTATCGAATGCTGATAATACATTAGTGCGTGTAGCAGCGATGATTCAAAACGAAAAAGAACCAATCTACGGAACAATCACTGGCTATGATGATAAAACGAATATGTTAGTGATGAGCCAAATTCAAGCAACTCAAGATATCAAAGTGGGGGATAAAGTCGTGACAAGTGGTCTCGGTGGTATTTCTCCAAACTCACTATATATCGGAACTGTTGAAGAAGTGGCGATGGACCGTTTTGGCTTGTATAAAGAAGTGAAAATTCGTCCAGCAGCGGATACGAATGACGTTCGTTATGTGACGGTTGTTATTCGTACTAGCGAAAGTGAGGGGCAATAATGCGCGTCTCAAAAAGAGTTTACTGGGTGTTATTTGTTTATATCCTTGCTTTCTTAGCCGATGGAGTGTTAACGAATCATTTTTCAAAACTATTTCTCTTCTCAGGCTATAGCTTAACCCCTCGAACGATTATTATCGCAGTCGTGATGTTAAACTTCATGATTGACAATAAATCCATGTTCTGGTTTACCGTGATTGCTGGATTTTTAATGGATAGCTATTACTCAGGTGTCCTTGGTGTTTATATGGCGCTCTTTGCGGTGATTGTACGAATCATTCGTTTAGTTCGCTCGAACATCCTTCAAAATCCATTTACATTAGGGCTTGCGCTTGTATTCTTCTTAAGCTTCACCGAAGTGTCTGTTTACTTCGTGTATGCCTTACGAGGAGTGGCGAGCATGGATTGGAACGAGTTTTTAGTAGTCAGACTCGGGGCAACCTTAATGTTAAACATCGTGATTTACTATATTTTATATCTCCCGCTTCGCAATTTTGCGAGATGGGTGAACTCAACTCCGGTCGTTAGTCCTCATGACTTAATGAACCATCGTAGAGCATAAAGTGAGAAAGGTTTGGCTGTTTGCGGCCAAGCCTTTTTGATTACACGTTAATAGTACTGACAAAGGCGATAGATATGGTATAATAAAGAGAATTAGTGTCAAGAGAAAGAGGAATTGAATGAAGAGAGCAACATTTTTAAAAGCAAGTCTAATCTCGAAAGGAATCATTGCGACCTGTGCGATTGTCGGTTTTCTAATGCAGATGACGCTTCATGGGTGGCATGGACTTCGTTATTACACGAATCAATCGAATTTACTTGTTGGCGTGTTTATGGTGTACTTGCTCTTCAAATACCGCAAGAGTGGCCATTGGAGTAAAATGGATCTTCGCTTAAAAGGCGGCGTGACGGTAGCGATTCTTCTAACAGGCTTGGTGTATCACTTTATGTTAGCACCGCAAAAGACAGCCGAAGAGTTCTGGACAATTGAGAATTTCTTGTCGCACTATATTGTGCCATTTGGAACCTTGCTGGATTGCATCGTGTTTGATAAAGGGCATTGCTACAAGTGGTATGATCCATTTATTTGGACGCTATTGCCACTTATCTATGCAATTGTGTCTGTGGCGATTGCACTCATCACACGCATTCCGATTGGAAATAACAAAGACGGCCCATTCCCGTACTTCTTCTTGAATGTGGATAAATACGGATTTATCGGCGTCTTACAATATAGCTTAGGATTAGCCGTTGCCTTTTTAATCGGCTCGTATATTCTTTTAGTATTTAAAAATGGATTTAAAACGAAGGAACGTTTATAAGAGAGGAGACTTTCATGGTTCGAGATATTGGAATCGACTTAGGAACAGCGAATATTTTAGTGTTCTTAAAAGATCGTGGAATTATTTTAAATGAACCGTCACTAGTTGCGCTAGATGAGCGTAATGGCGACGTGATTGCAGTCGGTGAACGTGCGTACCAAATGGTGGGCCGTACGCCAAAAGAAATCAATGTGCACCATCCGTTAAAAGGTGGAGTAATTGCGGATATCGCAGTTACAGAACAATTGCTTGAATTATTCATGAAAAAATTAAACTTAAATAGTTGGTTCTCAAAACCAGATATTTTAATTTGTACGCCAACCAATATTACGACGGTGGAGCAAAAAGCCATTATCCAAGCAGCGATTAAATGCGGTGGACGTAATATTTACTTAGAGGAAGAACCAAAAGTGGCCGCAGTCGGCGTTGGACTCGATATCTTCTCTCCAATTGGAAACATGGTCATCGATATCGGTGGCGGAACAAGTGATATTGCCGTTCTTTCAATGGGCTCAACGGTCACAAGCCGTTCGATTAAATTAGCCGGCGACAATATGGATTTTGCCATTTCGGAATATATTAAAGACAAATATCAACTCATTATCGGGGAGCGTACAGCCGAAGAGATTAAGATGAATCTTGGTAGTGCGATTGAAGTAGAAAATGAATCGGATATGATTGTCAAAGGTCGCGATATGACGACTGGATTGCCGAAGACCGTTACGATTTATACGAATGAAATTTATCATTGCTTAAAAGAAATGCTCGATACGATTGGCGAAGAAGCTAGACTCGTACTCGAAGCGACTCCACCAGAACTTGCAGGCGATATTATCGAACGCGGTGTGATGGTGACAGGGGGAGGAGCGCTCATCCAAGGAATCGACCGTATGCTTTCTGAGAAGCTACAAATTCCAGTGATGATTGCTGAGAACCCGTTGCAAAGTGTTGCGATTGGAACAGGAATCTTATTAAACCGCATTAAAGCAGATCGTGGTATTTTCTCAGGACTAAGAAGACTCTTTAGCTCGAAGAAAGTCGTAATGAACCCAACTGCGAATATGATTGATGATGAAAGGAAAGAAGAAGCATGAAGCAAGAATTGAAAAATAGTGGTCACTTATTATTGACGGCGCTACTCCGTGTCTTAATTTTCGTGATTATCGCAGTCATCTTATTTGCACTTGGCTTAATGGTTGGATATGCCGTTTTAGGTGAAGGGCACAACCCGTTTGATATTTTCTCAAAAGAAGTATGGGATAAGATTTTCAACTTTATTAACTAATAAGCAGATAAATTGACCTTTGTTGACTATTGCAGTAGACTAAAACAAAATAAAATTTGGAGGAAGACTTATGAATTTAATTCCAACAGTTATCGAGCAATCTTCTCGCGGAGAACGCGCTTATGATATTTACTCACGTTTATTAAAAGACCGTATTATTATGGTAAGTGGACCCGTTCACGACGATATGGCGAATGCGATTATTGCGCAATTACTATTCTTAGATGCACAAGATCCAGAAAAAGATATTTATATGTATATTAACTCTCCAGGTGGAAGCGTAACGGCAGGTTTAGCCATCTACGATACAATGAACTTCATCAAAGCAGACGTTCAAACCATCGCGATGGGGCTAGCAGCGTCAATGGGTTCATTCCTATTAACAGCTGGTGCTAAAGGGAAACGCTATGCATTACCAAACGCTGAAATCTTAATTCACCAACCATTAGGTGGAGCACAAGGGCAAGCGACAGAAATCGAAATTGCAGCACGTCAAATCTTGAAAACACGTGAACGTTTAAATAAAATCTTGGCAAAACAAACAGGCCAAAAATTATCACGTATCGAAAAAGATACAGACCGTGATAACTACATGACAGCACAAGAAGCGTTAGAATACGGCTTAATCGATGCCATCATGGAAAGTTCAAAAGAAATGAAATAACAGAAAGTGCAGAAGAACTAAATAGTTCTTCTGTTTTTTTGCTCGTATATCTTCCTTTTTACTCGTGAAAGCGGTACAATAGACACATACGACTTTGTTAGAAGGTAAAAGGGGAAAAGGTTATGACAACAGAAGGAAATCCATTAAATAATGCACGAGTGGCATATGAATATTACGAATTACCAGGGGAATTGGTAGATATTCAACCTTTAGGAAATGGATTAATTAATAAAACCTATCAAATTACACATACACATGAAAATGAAGAAAAACAATATGTACTACAAGCCATTAACCATGATATTTTTCCAAATGTTCGCGGATTAATGGAAAATATCGAGAAGGTAACGACTTACCTTCGTGAGAAATACGAAGCAGAAGGGCGCGATGCTGCTCGTGAAACGCTTCGTGTCATCCGTACGAAAGATGGCCATTTAACAGCCAACTTGGATAACGGAACCTACTGGCGTATTTATGATTCCGTTAAAAATAGCTATTCATTAGATAAAGTAGAAAGTCCGGAGCAATTTTACATCACAGCGAAAGCATTCGGTCGTTTTGCCTATGACTTAAACGACTTCGATGCGAGCCAATTAGTCGAAGTGATTCCACAATTCCACGATACACGGAATCGTTACAGACAGTTGGAAGAAGCGATTCGAGAAGATCGCGTGGGCCGTGTGAAGGAGGTGCAAGAAGAGATTGCATTTATCCAAAACCGTAAAGCGGACTGCTTCTTATTATATGATTTACTCGATGAAGGTGTATTGCCGCTTCGTGTAACGCATAATGATACAAAATTAAACAACATTATGTTCGACAGCGAAACGAAGGAACCGCTTTGCATCGTGGACCTTGATACTGTGATGCCGGGGTTAGTGTTATTTGATTTTGGTGATTCCATTCGATTTGGTGCTAACGACTGCGCCGAAGACGAACCGGATTTATCAAAAGTGAACTTCGATTTCGACTTATACGAAACTTACGTGAAAGGCTTTATCGAAGGAACAAATGGAATCTTGACAGAAGCCGAACTCGAATACTTACCTTGGGGTGCTCGCGTGATTACGCTAGAACAAGGGATTCGCTTCTTGACGGACTATATTAATGGGGACGTTTATTATGCGACAACTCGTCCAGGACAAAACTTAGACCGTGCACGTACACAATTGAAATTGGTACAAGATATGGAAAACGTTTGGGATAAGATGGTTGAAGCGGTTAAAAACGCACAAAAATAAGAATTTCAGACTCTCTGACAGATTTGTCAGGGAGTTTTTTGTGCCTCTGTACACTATATATAGTAAATTATAACCATTCTAAAACACAATATATTGTGTTTTAGGGGTTGATTTTTCTATTTTGAGTGCTACAATAAGGACTAGAGTTTAAGGAGGAATCGTGATGAGTGTAGAGACATTAACCGCATTAACGGTCACGAAGAGGGATGGCCGACAAGTCGAATTTCAAAAGGAAAAAATTCAACGTGCGATTGAAAAAGCGGAAATCGGATTGAATGGTGAATTAAGCGATGAGCGGATGGTAGTACTTGGTCGCATCGTCGAGGATGTCCTCGCGGAGATTTCAAGACGCTTTAACGATACGATTGAGATTTATGAAATTCAAAATATCATTGAACATTTACTGATTGAAGATGGAGAGTCGGCCCTTGCACAAGAGTATATCTCCTACCGTGTAGACCGTGATTTACGCCGTAAGAATCAGTTGGATTTCCAATGGGCGCTCTCACGATTAACGAATAAAGACGCCAGCGTTGTCAACGAGAACGCGAATAAAGATAGTAAAGTGTTTAATACACAGCGCGACTTAACGGCTGGGACGGTTGGGAAGATTATCGGTTTGAAGATGCTTCCGCCGCACGTGGCCAATGCGCATTTAAAAGGCGACATCCATTATCACGACTTGGACTATCATCCATATATGCCGCTCACGAACTGTTGCTTGATTGACTTCGAGCACATGCTAGGGCTTGGCTTTAAAATCGGAAATGCAGAAGTAGAATCTCCTAAATCCATCCAAACCGCTACTGCACAAATGGCTCAAATTATCGCGAATGTGGCGAGCAGCCAGTATGGCGGTTGTTCTGCTAACCGTGTGGATGAGTTATTGGCACCTTATGCTGCGAAGAATTACGAAAAATATTTAGCAGATGCAAAAGTCTGGATTGAAGGAGCGGACCGTCAAGAAGCCTATGCGATGAAGAAGACGGAAAAAGATATTTATGATGCGATGCAATCCTTAGAATATGAAATCAACACGCTCTATACATCGCAAGGACAAACACCTTTTACCACACTTGGATTTGGACTCGGAACGAATCGCTTCGAACGTTGTATTCAAAAGGCTATCTTGCAAGTGCGAATGGAAGGAATTGGCAAAGAAAAACGGACGGCCATTTTCCCGAAACTCGTCTTCACATTGAAACGTGGCGTGAATTTGGAAGCCAATGACCCCAACTATGACGTGAAGCAATTGGCGCTGGAATGTGCGACAAAACGCATGTATCCAGACGTATTAAGTTATGACCAAATTGTTCGTTTAACAGGAAGCTTCAAGGTACCGATGGGATGCCGTTCATTCTTACAAGGATGGAAAGACGAAAACGGTCAAGAAGTCAACGACGGACGGATGAACTTAGGAGTTGTCACGCTCAATATTCCTCGTATTGCCCTTGAAGCGGGTGGATCTCTTCAAAAGTTTTGGGAGATTTTTGAGGAAAAACTCGCGATTTGTAAAGACGCACTTGTCTACCGTGTGGAACGCTGCAAGGAAGCCACACGCGACAATGCGCCGGTCTTATATCATTATGGAGCATTTGGCCAACGATTGAAGGATGGCGAAGAAGTCGACGTCTTATTTAGAAACAAACGTGCGACGGTTTCTCTTGGCTATATCGGCCTCTATGAAGCAGCAACGGCCTTCTTTGGACCTGCGTGGGAAACCAACCCTGAAGCCAAGGCCTTTACGTTAGAAATTGTGAAGTCGTTGAAGGCTCATACGGATGCATGGGGGGATGAGTATGGATATCATTTCAGCGTCTATGCGACTCCTAGTGAAAGTCTGACAGACCGTTTCTGTAAGCTTGATATCGAGAAATTCGGTCTCATTCCAGATATTACCGAGAAGGAATACTACACGAATAGTTTCCATTATGATGTGCGCAAAAATCCAACACCATTTGAAAAGATTGATTTCGAGAAAGATTATCCAGTGTATTCTTCAGGTGGCTTTATCCACTACTGTGAATATCCAGTGCTTCGTCAAAATCCAAAGGCGCTGGAAGCCGTGTGGGATTTTGCCTATGACAAAGTCGGGTATCTTGGAACGAACACGCCAATTGATCACTGCTACAAGTGTGGATTTGATGGAGAATTTACTCCAACAAGTAAAGGGTTCGAATGTCCGCAATGTAAGAACCATGATCCGCAAACATGTGATGTGGTGAAACGAACTTGTGGTTATCTTGGAAATCCGCAAGCCCGTCCGATGGTGCATGGTCGTCACGTGGAAATTTCTTCGCGTGTGAAACATATGCCAAAACTCAAGGAACGTTATGCGCTTGGGGTGACGGAGGATGAATAACCCGAAGCCAAAAGAATGGACCAGCCAGCAGTATTCCCAAGGGAAGATTGCAAGCTATAAACCGTATAATTTTGTCGATGGAGAAGGGGTACGCTGCTCGCTATATGTGAGTGGCTGCCTCTTTGCCTGTGAAGGGTGTTATAACGTCATTGCACAAAATTTCAATTACGGCATTCCCTATACGAGCGAACTCGAAGCACAAATTATTGAAGATGTGGGCGCTTCGTATTGCCAAGGCTTAACACTCTTAGGAGGCGAGCCATTTTTAAATACGGATGTCTGCCTTTCTTTAGTAAAAGCTATTCGTAAAGCATACGGACACGAAAAAGACGTGTGGTCGTGGACTGGATATACATGGGAAGAATTAATGCAAGAAACAGAGGATAAGCTGGAATTACTCCGCTTGATTGATATTTTAGTCGATGGACGATTTGAACTTTCTAAGAAGGATTTGACCTTGCAGTTTCGCGGTAGTAGTAACCAGCGCATTATCGATGTGCAGGCGTCTCTTCTAGCTAGCGAAGTCGTTTTATGGAAAGGCCTCTGGGAATCATAAGAAACGATAAAATTTCTGACAAATGGTCATTATTTTGATAAAATGAAGAAATGAAATACGTTAAAGGAGACGACAATGGCGATTACAGGACTTGGAATGGACGCAGTGGAACTTTCACGCATTGAAAAAATCGTGGCAGAACCGAAGACTTTTTTACAAAAAGTGCTGACTCCAGCAGAATTAGAGAAATACAATAGCCTTCCAACAAAGCGAAAAGTGGAGTTTCTCGCAGGACGTTTTGCGGCCAAGGAAGCCTACGCAAAAGCATTGGGAACGGGAATTGGACAACACGTGTCTTTCCAAGATATCGAAGTCTTAAATGATGCGTCTGGGAAACCAGTTCTTGTATGCAAACGATACGCCCACAAAACATGGGTCACTATTACGCATACCAATCATGATGCGTATGCCGTCGTCGTATTAGAATCCAACGAATAAAAAGGAATGAACCAATGATGTTAGAAGCAATCCATCGCAATACTCAAGTGGTAGTTGATTTATCTATAGTAAAACAAAATATAAAAAAACAACTGGCGAAGTTGAGCCCTTCTCAAGAATTGTATGCTGTGGTCAAAGCCAACGCATACGGACATGGGATGATTCCAGTAGCTAAAGCAGCCGTTGAAGCTGGTGCTACAGGGTTCTGTGTAGCGAATCTGGACGAGGGACTAGGACTACGCCAAGCTGGTTTTACACAACCCATTTTAATTTTAGGCCTCAGCCGCGTTGAAGATGCCGCACTTCTAGCAGAAAATAAGATTACTGCGAGTGTCGACTCAGTAGAGTGGCTAACAGAAGCCGCTCAGTATTTAAACGATATACCGTTAAAAGTGCATATTGCCGTGGACTCTGGAATGGGACGTATCGGTGTGGTCAACGAGGAAGAATTAGCAGCGGTCGAAGCCGTGCTACAAAATGGCCCGTTTGAATTCGAAGGCATTTTCACGCATTTTGCGACTGCCGATGAAGCAGATACGACACAGTTGACCAAACAAATCGAGAAGTTCCACCGTCTTGTCGATGAATTAAGCGTCAAACCAGCACATGTGCATTACTCGAACTCCGCTTATGCGCTTTGGCATGGAGCAGGAGATAGTGCCATTGTTCGATATGGGATTGGAATTTACGGAATTAATCCTTCCAATGGAGACTTAGCGCTGAAAGACGAGTCATTCTTAACGCCAGCGCTTCGTTGGGAAACGGAAATGGTGAAAGTGAAGAAGCTGGAAGCAGGAGATACGGTGAGCTACGGTGCGACCTATACAGCAGAGGAAGAGCAATGGGTAGCGACACTTCCAGTTGGTTATGCGGATGGATTTATCCGTGCCTACAATAAAGGGGATGTCTTAGTGGACGGCGTTCGTTGTCCAATCGTTGGACGCATCTGCATGGATCAGTGCATGATTCGCTTGCCGCATGAATTTCCAGTAGGCACAACGGTGACGCTCCTTGGGAAAGATGGAGACGAAGAAATTACCGCGATTGAATTAGCGAAGCGTTCAGAGACGATTGCCTATGAAGTGCTTTGCATCATTTCAGGCCGCGTGAAACGGGTGTATATAAATGATTGATAAGATTGTAAGAGGCGATGTGTGTCTTGCGGACTTATCGCCAGTTGTCGGAAGTGAGCAAGGGGGAAAACGCCCTGTCCTCATCGTGCAAAATGATGTAGGAAATCACTTTAGTACAACGGTCATTGTAGCGGCGATTACTGCCAAACATACAAAGGCCAATATTCCAACGCATATTGAAATCAAAAAAGACCAATTCGGTTTCGAACGTGACTCTGTCGTCTTACTAGAGCAATTACGAACGATTGATAAAGTGCGTATTCTTGAAAAGATTACGACCGTCGATAGTGACTTTATGAAAATCATTGATGCAGGACTCAAAGTGAGTCTTGGATTAGAATAAAAATAGTCCTCTAAATTTTTAGAGGACTGTTTTTGTTTTTAACGGAGAATTTCTCGAGAAAATTCCCTTGATTTACCATGGGGATGGTAGTATACTGGTTAAGTACCTTAAGTACAAATGCCTCCTTAGCTCAGTTGGTAGAGCAGTAGACTCTTAATCTATGGGTCACAGGT
>CALHVK010000125.1 GCA_938039195.1 uncultured Carnobacteriaceae bacterium | reverse complement strand
TTTTTTACCGCTGGTGATTCAATAAATTTTGTCATTTTCTTTTCTCCCTTAGTGTCTTTGTGATAACACTTGTTCTTTGGTTAGTTTGACTTCATTATACCATGTAAGTCCGACTGGAACACCCTTTGTTTCATCTATTTTAGACAAAACAAAAAGTCGGTAACGCTATATAAGCATCACCGACCTTTTAATCTATTTATTTAAATTTCACTTTATTTGCATTATTTGCTGGCCTCATATTGATTTGTAATAAGTTAGCTAAATTCGTATCATCCATAGTTGCATTGCCTTGGTCATCTACCTTAATGGCCAGATAATGTGTAGTATCCGGTAAATAATCCATCCCTCTTAAACTTACATAATTATCTGCTTTGAAATCCAGCGCTGCTAATTGTAAAACAAAACGAACATTTAATCCTTTCGCATAATTTTCTTGAATTAATCGATTGTGTTCATTCCTCAAGCCCTCAAAAAATTCTTCTTTGTCAGTACGATACGTTGCTCTCACATAATATTGACTGGCATCTATAGAAGGAGCAGAAAATTTCAGATACACCATATCCCCTTCCACTTTATAATCCTCTAAATTATAAGCACCTGCCTTACCAAGTGCATTAGTGTTCACTTTAAAGAACATAGGCGCATACACTTTCAATGGATATTTCTCGCCTTGATATTCGAATACTTCATCGTTAGAAAATGGAGGTTGCAGCTTAGATAACATGTTCACCATATATCCATTCCAGAAATTATCAAAAAACTCTTCCTGATTAGAAGCGCCTGCTGCCTTAACAACTTTATCAAAATTGCGTTGATCTACAAAAACTGCATCGACTAGACTTAAAGCGGTTAACACTTTTTTATCTGTAATAGTCTTTTTCTTTTCTTCTAGAGATTCTGCAGCTTTTTTAAGTTCTGATAAATTTAGTGTCGATTTTTCCTTCGTTCTTGTTTCTACATATACTTTTTCATAGGTTGCTGGGTCTACTGTTGCGTTCCAATCAAAACTTGCGGCTGGACCTGTGACGTCGGTCTTATGATAAGCCGCTACTTGCGTTGTTTCCTTCGCTGATTCTGATGTTGATGTAGTCTGAGAGCATCCCGCTACCACTAGTGATAGGATGGCCACACTCCCTGCTAAAAATCGTTTCATTTCTTTCTTCATAACGACTCCTCTCATATATACTAGTGATTTACCTTATTCAAACTTTGCTTTATTGGCTTCATTTGCGGATTTCATATCAATTTGAAGAAGGTTCGCTAAGTTTGTATCATCAATCGTTGCATTTCCATTGTCGTCCACTTTAATCGCGAGGATATGTTGGTTACGATCCAAATAGTCCATTCCTTCTAAGTTGACATAGCCATCTCCTCTAAATCCAACGGCAGCTAAGCGGTAAATATATTTATACAAGAGCGCTTTTGTAAAGTCTGTTTGTGCCACTTTTTGTGCTTCTGCAACCAGTCCATCGAAGAAAGCTTGATTATTTCTTTGATAGCTTGCTTGTACTTCATATTGGTATAAGTCAACACGTGGTGCTCTTAATTTCAAATACACGGTATCGCCATCCACTTTATAATTTTCAAGCGTATACGCTGCTGCTTTCCCTAAGGCATTCGTATTTACCTTTAAGAACATTGGAGCATAGACTTTAACGGGATACTTCACTCCTTGATACTCCACTTCCCCGTCATTTGTAAATGTTGGGCGTGCTTCCTTCAAGAAATTCACTATGTAACCATTCCAAATACGTGTAAAGAATTCCTCTTGACTTGAAGTCCCTGTTGCTTTTAGAAGTACGTCAAAGTTTTCTTGATTTACAAATACTGCATCCACAAGTTTTAAAGCTTCTAGAACTTTCTTATCAGTAATGCTCTTCTTCTTTTCATTCAAGGTCTCTACTGCTTTTTTAACACCATCCAATTTGTGGGTAATTGTTTTACCACTATTCGATTCAACTAAAGTTTGTTCGTATTTTGTCAGTGGTGCAACCTTTGCATTCCAATCAAATGACGCTGCTGGATTTTTAGCATCCGTACTTTGATTAGAAGCTACCTGTGTTGTTACTTCACTTGTTTCTCCTGCAGTTTCCTTTGTTGAATCTGATGTTGATTTAGACTGAGAACATCCCGCTACCACTAGTGATAGGATGGCCACACTCCCTGCTAAAAATCGTT
>CALHVK010000124.1 GCA_938039195.1 uncultured Carnobacteriaceae bacterium | reverse complement strand
CGCTAAACCGCCGTATCCTGCGTCCCCGATATGTTGAATATCCACACCGGCCACTTTATTGCGGATGGCAATTTGTTCGATGACTTCTCTTGAAGAGCCTTCTTGACTGGTTCCAATCGCAGAAAGCACAAGTGCATCATTGGCATGTGCCTCTTTCACAATTTCTACAAGTTCTTCATCCGTAAACCCTGGCACCGTTCCAACCGCTGGCACCAGAATCACATCGGCCCCTGCTTTAATGAAGCGTTTCGCGATGTCCACGTTCATCACAGGTTCCTTCGAGCCTGCCCCGTGCATCTTCCCAGCAATCACAAGCCCTGAATAATGTTCTTTCACCATAGCAAGAGCTGCTTCAATCGTTTCGTTGGTTACCCCTGTTCCTGGATTTCCCGTTAAGCAGATAAAATCAAGGCCAAGTTCTTCGGCACGTTTTACTGTTTCCACCGTACATTGACGCCCTGGTGAGATTTCGATACGTGTTTCTAGCATTTCTGCATTCATATCCACTGGCTCCAAGTTCGCCCCAATTGGCAACCCACTCAGTTCTTTCGCACGTTGGACTGGGTTTTCACTTTCTTCAGTACCGTAAATCAGTGGATCAATACAGTCAAACCCGTTCAAGAGCACCATGTCTCCGCCGAACGCCTTTGCGATTTCTGCGTTAGATAATTCATACAGAAACGTTGGTCGTGAGCATCCCGTTTCACAGCACACCGTTCTTCCTTCTGCGGCTTCAATCGCCTTTTTCAATTCTTTTCCTGTCATTTTTCTGAAATCACTGGCCGCACAATTTAACAATCGTTTACTCATTTCGTTTCCTCCTGTCCACGAACAAGCGCCACTACTTCTTTCAACAACGCTTCATCCGTCTGTTCGTAATCTCCATTTTCATGATAGGCATAGCTGAGACCCTCTCCTGCAGTCGTTGGGTCCGTCTTCCACGTCTTAAACGTTCCATGGATTTGCGAAATTCCCGTCTCCTGCATTAAGTGTTGCAGATTTTCTTTTGTAACACCGCCGCCACAAAGCAGTTCAATTTGACTTCCGTAGCGAGATTGCAACTCTTTTAAGAGCGGGATTCCTTTTTCAATTTGCGCCTGTTGTCCCCCTGTTAAAATGCGCGTGCATCCAAGTTGTATCAAGCCCTCGATGGCACTCTCCACATCCGGCACAAGGTCAAACGCCTTATGGAACACACTCTCGGCATGATATTTCTGACACAACTCAATCATCTGCTTCGTACGGTTCCAGTCAATCGTCCGATCTTCTAACAGAAATCCAAACGCTAATCCTTTCGCACCCGCTTCTAATAAGAGTTTTGCATCAATCAGCATGCTCTCAAACTCTTCCTTCGTGTAACAAAAGCCTGCGCCACGAGGACGAACCATGCACACAATCGGAAGGGCCACTCCAGACTCGAGTACTTTTTGTAAGGTCCCGATACTTGGTGTTAATCCTCCTAAGAACAGAGCGCTATTCAATTCAATGCGGTCAGCTCCCGCACGCTCTGCAATGAGGCAATCTGTAATGCTACCAGCACATACTTCTACTGTCATACCGTCCCTTCTTTCATGCGCGACAATGCGAGTAGCGCTAATCCATAAATAATCGTATCTGTTTCTAAGTCTTTGATGCCAATCCATTCATTTGGCAAATGCGCAATATCTCTTTGCCCTGGGAAACTTGGGCCATACGCAATGATATTCGGAATGATTTTGGCATAGGTTCCACCTGTTGTGGTCACTGGCACGCTATCGCTCTGCGTGATATCCGTGTACACCTTTTGTAAGGCTTGCACATAGGCGGAATCCTTGTCATAAAGCACTGGGTCCCAATGCGAAATCACGTCTAGAACGCCACCTTCCGGCACATGCGCATTGATTTTTTCAATCAACTCGTCTTTCGTGCAACTTGCTGGATAGCACATCGTCCATTCGACATAATGGCGACCGTCTTCCACTCCAAACGTTTCACCACGCAATTGCATCATCCCGAAGTCACTATCTTCATAGGCAATGCCCAATTCTTCCCCGCGATGGTTTGTATGGAGAAGTTTTTCGTTGGCAAATGTATACAATCCGGACACTTTATCCGAAGGAAGAGACAATCGTACTCTGAGTCGACCGCGTTCTCCGTAGACGACTGGCCATTTACAGTCTGGCGTCCATCCGAATGTCGGAGGGATTTCTTTCGTTAAATAGTGCTTCACGCATCCAAATCCTGTCTCTTCATTCGTCCCAAAGACAATCCGAACCGGCCGATCAAAGGTCACACCTTTTTCCTTCAACACATATAACGCATACAAGTTCGATAGAATGGGCCCTTTGTTATCCAATGTCCCGCGTCCGTAGAGCCTTCCGTCACGAACGGTCAGTTCTAACGCTGGCGAAATCCATCCTTCTCCAAGCGGCATCACATCCACGTGTCCAAAGATGCCATAGTACGCGCCGTCTGGTCGGTCTTCCCCGTACTGTGCGTATCCAATCTTGTTATCGATATTCTTCGTTTGAAATCCAAGTTCACTCGCAATCGCAAGCACTTCATCGAGCGCTTGTCTAGGTCCCTTGCCAAATGGAGCGCCTTCTTCTGCTTCTCCTCGAATACTTGGAATGGCGACCATTCGTCTTAGTCCTTCAAAAAGTGCAGGTTGAATGCCTCTCAACTCTGCAAACCAATCTTCTTGATTCATTCTTTGACCTCCAATGGCTTCATACGCTCTTCTAAATACGCTTCAAGCCATTCTTTTGTCGCTAATTCATGTCTCATCGTGCCATCGCTTTGTGGATGTACACGGAATACCGTTGGTGCGAGCGTACTTGTAGCAACAACAAATGAGAAATTCTCGATATTGGAAGCTGCCCCAAAGTCTCCTTTGGCATTCATGGCCACCACAGAAATATCTCCTGCTTCGCCACGCGCTCTCTTCAACCGTTCACAAAGATCTCTCACGGCTTTCTCACACGCCTTTTGCGGAGAGAGGCCTTCTTTCATCAGACGAACGATTTCATACGAAATCACGCCTTTCATCAAGTCTTCTCCTAGACCCGTTGCCGTTGCACCACCAATTGTGCTATCGACATATAACCCAGAACCGATAAATGGAGAATCTCCTACACGCCCTGGTTTTTTCATAAAGAGACCGCTCGTTGAGGTCCCTGCAACCATATCACCAGATGCGTCCAATCCCACCATGCCGACTGTATCGTGTCCAGCATATGGTGTGAGTTGTTCGCGTTTGATATCTTTTAATCGATTATGGAAATGAATCTTCGCACGGTCCGTCAGCATGTCTTTTTCTTCGAAATGATGAGCCTTCGCAAAGGCTGCTGCCCCTTCTCCGACAAGCACATTATTCACTTTATAAGCACTTAAGGCACGAGCCACCGAAATTGGGTTGGCGAACTGTTTTAAGGCGCAGACCGCACCGAAATCAAACGTCGATCCATCTAAATAAGCGGCATCTAACTCCACTTCCATCTCTTCATTTGGAAGTCCGCCATATCCAACAGATTTAAAGTAAGGGAAGTCCTCCACTTCTTTAATCGCGCCTTCAATGGCATCTCCTGCCGTTCCACCCGCTTCTAAATTCGGGGTCACCTTCTGGATTCCTTCGAGCGCCATTCTCCATGTCGCAATCATACCCCACATTCTCTGTCACCTCTTTTACTGAAATCGTTGTTCACTTTCGTCTTTTGTTCCGCTAATAATCGCTACGGCTCCGCCTAATGCTTCCCGTAAGCCTACGCCACCTTTTTTCGGCATTTCGAGTATGACGATTTTATCTTTATAAGCTGCGATCGTTTCTTCATTTTCTTTCGAACAAATCACATAAGGTTTGCAGTCGGTTTGCTCTTGAATCGCCAATGCAATTTCTGCCGCCATTTGCGCATAGGTTCCATAGTTAAAACATGGCCCTGCAAACAGCACTTCCGCTTTCGTTTTTAAAATCAGATTTTTGATTTTATGAATCACTTCTTCTTTATGCGCTTGGAAATAATCTGGTCCACAATAGATCGTCGCAAGCGCTGTAAGTCCTGCTTTTTCAAAGTCATCTTTGAACATTAAATAAGAACCCACTCCGCCTTTTTCAAGGCCTAATTCTGTATCGCCACGTTCCTTTCCGCCGTATCCTGCTTGAACTTGGTCGAATAATAATAGTGTTCTCATCTGTTCACCCCTTTCTATGTAAAAAGGTGGCATCCGTTTTCGCATGCCACCCGAAATTTTGACACTTGTGACTTATGCGTTTGTCATTTTATAAGTCATCAAATGATAAGTCATTTAAGTCAACGTCGTCTAATTCATCACCTGTTAACATGCTAGAGCCTGCTTCTTCTTTCAAGTATTGGTTATCCAATGCTTTGAAGAATGGGAAGTAGATCAAGCAGCCTAATAGAATCAAGAAGATTTGGAAGAATCCGGCTACGATACTACCTGTTGATAACCATCCAGAGAAGAAGAATGGCGTTGTCCATGGGAGAGATGCCCCTGTTGTATAAGGGATAATT
The DNA here is from genome assembly GCA_938039195.1 of uncultured Carnobacteriaceae bacterium. Classification (GTDB taxonomy): domain Bacteria; phylum Bacillota; class Bacilli; order Lactobacillales; family Aerococcaceae; genus Granulicatella. The sequence continues at coordinate 242 of CALHVK010000124.1, read as the reverse complement.
CCTACCATTGTAGCGATTGTTGCTAAGATTGTATTTACAAGTGGTGTTAATAAGAATGGAATCGCGATAATTGGGTTTAATACTACTGGTAAGCCGAATGTAACCATTTCGTTGATACCGAAAATACCAGGGATTAACGCTAATCGACCGAGTTTCTTCATTCGTTCAGATTTCGCAAGGAAGACCATTAAGAATACAAGAGATAATGTACTACCTCCACCACCGAAGTTACCGAAGAAGTC
>CALHVK010000123.1 GCA_938039195.1 uncultured Carnobacteriaceae bacterium | reverse complement strand
AAACGAATTAACGGGAGTTAGGAATGTATTCCTTACTCCCGTTTTTGAGGCTTTGGAGGTGAGAGACTTCGGCTCGAACCGGTATCCCATTACAGCTTTTATGAAGACATCCGTAAAGATTTGAAATAATCAACAGATACATTAAGATGCATGGATTTCCTTGTAGACTTCTTGCTTCTTAAGGCCAAGATGTTTGGCGACTGCCTTAATCGCATCTTTTTGCGTAAGGCTTTGATGCTCCATAAACCATTCGACTTGTTCTGCAATGGAAAGCGAAGCGTCTGGTGTCTGTTCTTCTAATGCACCAGAAAGAGCAGTCGTGACTTCGTCTGGATTTTTGGATCCAATCAAGATGCAACATTCGCCTTTTAATTCTTCTTCGCTGACAAGAGATGTGAGTTCTACGGCTGTTCCGCGAATAAATTCTTCGTAAGTTTTCGTCAACTCACGGCATAAAACGACAGATTGTTGTTCGCCGTAGACGGTTTGAATTGCCGAAAAAGTATCTTTCAATCGAAATGGCGATTCATATAAAATCACAGTCTCGCTATGCGTGCGTAATTGCTCGAGGGCAGCGATTTTTTCTTTCTTTTTACGTGGTAAGAATCCATAGAAATAGAACGGCTGAGGAACAAGGCCGCTTGCAATCAGAGCCGTAATTCCCGCATTCGCTCCGGGAAGAGGGATAACGGGGATACCGACTTCAACGCAGGCTTGCACGAGTTCAAATCCTGGGTCGCTAATCGAAGGGGTACCGGCGTCACTTACTTGTGCGATGCTTTTTCCTTCTTGCAACCACTCGATGACTTGTGGGATTCGCTCCTGTGTATTATGTTCATGGAAACTCTTTTGAGGAGTCTCGATTTCAAAATGGTTCAGTAACTTTTGCGTATGGCGCGTATCTTCGGCAAGAATTAAATCTACGTCACGAAGTGTATTGACCGCGCGGAAAGTCATATCTTCTAAGTTTCCAATCGGAGTAGGGACAAGGAATAATTTTCCTACGCCTTCAGTTCGATAACTCTGTTGTCTCATGAGGGGGTTCTCCTTCTAAATAAATAATGACAGGACGCGTGACGGTTGCGCCAATCGTCTGTAGAAATGTTTCCTTTTTAGGGCGAGAGAATTTCTTGAATGCTGCTTCCGCCTTCATGGCTTCTTGCTTTGTGGCAAATTCTTTAGCGTAGAGCAGAGTCACAGGAGTTCTCACCCTTGTATATTTAGCCCCTTTTCCGGCATTATGTGTCGCGATTCGTTTTTCCAAATCGACCGTATAGCCTGTATAAAAGGTTTGATCCTTGCAGAGAAGGACGTACATAAAGAACTGGCTCATGCGTTGCCCCCCCAGAGGATACTTCTAATCTTCTGCGTATATTCTTGATGCTCATCGAAAACCGTAATCGGTGGTAATACCTTAAGCCCTCCAGGAAGTCCGTCCTTCATTAATTCAATGAGGACAATATTGCTTTCTTTGCCTTCTTTTGGATAGACAAATTGCACGCGTTTCGCTTCGAGTCGGTGATGTCTTGCCTCGGTTAAAATATCCGTGAGGCGGTCGGGTCTATGCACCAGATAGGCTTTCCCTTTCATCTTCAAGAGGCCAGAAATCGTCGAAAATAAGTCTTCGAGTGGCAGATGCACTTCATGACGGGCAATTGTGTAGGCTTCCTTCAAATTGGTTTGATTGGTTTCATTGACCTTAAAATAAGGAGGATTACACGTAATAAAGTCGACCGAATCTTTCGGGATGATGCCTTTTAACTGACGAAT
>CALHVK010000122.1 GCA_938039195.1 uncultured Carnobacteriaceae bacterium | reverse complement strand
ACGTCAATGCGCGAAGCTTAGCAAGTAAAAAAACGAATGTCATTGGTGTAGTTCTTCCAAAAGACTCTGATGTTTTCTACCAAAACTCGTTCTTCCCAGAAGTTATTCGAGGGATTGCTCAAATCGCTGCAGATCATCAATACTCCATTCAATTATGTACGGGACAAGATCACAAACAGCGATTATCTATTTTGAAAGATACCATTCTTGGTCGACGAGTAGATGGTCTAATCTTCCTATACGGGGAAACCGAAGACCCTCTTGTGGATTTTGCTATTGAGCAGGGGTTCCCTGCTGTAATTATCGGTAAGACAGTCTCTCCTCTGATTTCATTCGTTGATAACAACAATGAAAAAGCAGGTTTTGATGCTACTGAATATATCATTAAAAAAGGAGTTAAATCGATTGCCTTTATCGGTGGTCGAGATCAGTTATTCGTTTCAAGAGAACGTCTCAACGGCTATAAAAAAGCCTTACAAGAACATGGCTTCGAAGTAAATGAGAAACTGATTGCTCAAGTAGATGAATTTACAAGAGAACGTGGCTACGAGACGATTAAAGAACTCCTAGCAGAAGGACCTATCGATGGGCTTGTCACTGCAGACTCACTCTTTACCGAAGGGGCTGTTCGTTATTTAAACGAGGCACACATTCAGATGCCGATTATCACTTTCGACTCTGTCCAACCTTCTGTTCATATTGACGCTTATGTAGATATCCATACGCTTGAATTAGGACGTTCTGCATTTAAACTCTTACGAAATGTGATCAACTCAAATGATAGTCAGAATATGATGTGTTATCGACAAATTGTTTCACATTCCATTAAAGAAATGTAAGTTAATAAAGAAAAGGCACACCTCAAAAAGTATTGGAGGTGTGCCTTTTTTGTACGTTTGTTTATTCCACAATATAGTTTATATGCTATATCGTTTTAATGAGATCAAAAAAACTCCCAAGCACGAATGCCTGGGAGTTCTCAATTGGCTTAAAATTAACGACGTAATCCTAAACGGTTGATTAGTTCACGGTAACGTTGAACATCTTTGTTACGTAAGTATGCTAACAAGTTACGACGGTGACCAACTTTTTTCATTAATCCACGGTTTGAGTGGAAGTCTTTTTTATGAACACGGATGTGATCATTTAAGTGGTTGATTTCGTATGTTAATACAGCGATTTGTACTTCTGGTGAACCAGTGTCTCCTTCGTGTAACGCATACTCTTTGATGATTTCGTTTTTCTTTTCTTTAGAAATTGCCATTTCTAAACACCTCTTTCTTTTAATTTATGCCTTGTACTGAGTAAAGCGTTGGTGATTCGCAAAACTCTGTAAAAGGTCTGTGCTTTTAGCACTTAATTAATGTACCTTATTTCGAGCAAAAATGCAAGCTTCTTAATCGATTTTTTGAACATCTACACGATTGAAGTAGGCATAATTTGGCTTCAATAGTTGCCCCGCCATTAATTCTTCTACACTTACTAATTCATAACCTTCAGATGTTAAATATTCAAGAACTGCAGGAAGTGCTTCTACTGATTCTGCATGGATATCATGCATTAGTAAGATTCCGCCATTATGCGTATTTTCTTTAATATGCGCAATCGTCTTCGCTGCATCTCTATACTGCCAATCAAGAGAGTCAATCGACCAGTTTACAATCGCGATACCAGCTTGATCCGCCACCATTTTATTATATCCACCATATGGAGGACGTAGGCTCATTGGTTTTAATCCACCAGTAGCCTTTGCAATTAAATCAGACGTATCATGAACTTGTTTATAAACTTCATCTGCTGACTTCTTAGGTAATAATGGGTGACTATAACTATGGTTCCCTAGTTCATGTCCTTCATCAACAATTCGTCGAATGATAGCTTCATTTCCTTCTACATGACTTCCCACAATATAGAATGTTGCATGTGCGTTATACTGCTTCAGTAAGTCTAGCACTTTTGGTGTGAGTTCAGCACTTGGACCGTCATCAAATGATAATGCCACTCTCTTCTTTCCTAGTTTTTCTTTAACGGCTTCACGATATTGTACGAAATTATCTTTTTCTGTTTCAGGAATCATATTTTCATTCATATACGCAAATAATTCAGTAAATGGAATTGTCCATTGTGCATCTTGGTCATTTGCATCTTTAAATTTTACACGAATTCCATTTTGAATAATGGAAGCATCTAATTTTTTCCAGCCTCCATCAACAAATTGAGCCGTTACCTTCGTTGCTTGCTCATGTGTTAGCCCACTTGCTTTTGCTTCATCTAACGCCTTCTTCACAAAGAAGTTAGACATCGCTAATTCATTATTAAATAATTTTGCGATTTCAAATGGTTCAAGTGAATCTGCAAATACTAATTGATGTGATAATTCCTCGAATTCCAATTGTTCAAAGCCACGATCTTTTTGTTGATAAACAGACACATAGTAGTGAATGTCATTCACGCTTGAGATGACTTTTGTTTGGTACGCCTTGAAGAAGATTAATGTCTTCTTAGAAGCGCCTGCATATTTTTCAAGGATAGACTGTTTCAATGAATCCATTTGAGCAGCAATGGCTTCAATTGGATTTCCTGATGCATCTGTTGGAATTAATTCTTGTACTTCTACATTTCCTGTTGTCTCATCTTTTACTGTGAAATTCTCATTGTATTTCTTGGCATCCTCTTGCTCTACTTGAATAATTCGTTTGAATTCTTCTTCGTTGAACTGATCTGCCATAATGCGATGAATCGTTAATAATTCAAAAATTAAAATAATAAATGTTAAAATCCCAATAACCCAGAAAATTGTTTTATTCATTTTTTTCTTAGGTCTTTTCTTCTTCGGTTTTTTCCCGCCAAAGAGTTCTTTCTCTTCTATTTCTTCGAAAGGTGTTTCTTCTACTACTTCTGTTTCTTCAAATTCTTCCGGAGCTTGAGTATATTTATTTTCCTTTTTTGAGTGCTTGTTTTTGCCATTATTGGCTCTTCGTTGAATGAGCTTCTCCATTCTCCTATACCCCTTAATCGATTACTATTTTTCTTTCTTTTGACACTCTGGGCATACTCCGTATACTTCCATACGGTGTCCTCTCACTTTGAATCCTGTCAGCTGTTCTGCAGCTTTCTCGACGTCTTCTAGCACTGGATAATAAAGGTCCACCACTTTCCCACACACGTCGCATACAGCGTGATAATGCTGGCCTAAATCAAAATCATAGCGACTCGCGCTATCCCCATACGTCAATTCTTTGACGACGCCTTCTTTAATAAATAGATTTAAATTATTATAAACAGTTGCCACACTGACTTGTGGATCTTCTTTCGTCAACGCTTTGAAGATTTCTTCAGCTGTTGGATGCGTGTGTACACTTGCTAAAAATTCAAGCATTGCAACACGTTGAGGAGTAATTCTGACTCCTTTTTTACGAAGTTGTTTGACAACTTCATTCAATTCTTCTTTATGCATATTATTACCTGATTTCTATGTACTTAGTTTTATTTTGTCATTTATTATTCTCTCAAATTTCGGGGTAAATTGCAAGTATTTGCTTAATATTTTTGTAACATTGTAATATATTTGTAACAAAAGAAGACCTGCTCCTCTTTTGGAACAAGTCTTCTCATTTTTGTTTATGAATTTAAGAGTTTGTTATATTGCATTCCTTCACGAAGAGCACTTGTATCTGTGCCTAATGCTTCTGCAATCCTATAGGCAAATTCAAAGGTTGCCGCTGGTCCACATCCAGTAATCAGTTTTCCATCGACTTCAACGAGATGTCCTGTATAACTTCCTTGATGGATATCTTTTTCTACTCCAGGATAACAAGTATATTTCTTATCCTTAAGTAATCCTGCACGATGGAGTACAATTGGAGCTGCACAAATGGCTGCGATAATTTTCCCTTTTTTAGAATACTCTTTAAGTTTCTTAATCAGAGTTTCATTATCGCGTAAATGAGTGGCTCCTGGAAGTCCCCCAGGTAGTACGAGCGCATCGATATCAGCCCAGTAAAACGTATCTAAACCATCATCCATTTTTACCGGAATATGATGACTCCCTGTAATGACTTCACTACCAAGTCCTACTGTATGAACGGTATGACCGGCTCTTCTTAAAATATCCACCGTTGCAAGGCCTTCAATTTCTTCAAATCCTTGCGCGAAAAACACAACGACATTTGCCATTCTTTTGGCCTCCTCTTATTTTTTGAATAAGCCCATTACGCCACGTGTAATCACACGACCAACTTCACGACCCACACTTGACATGACGTTCTTAGTGAAGCGATCCATTGCTGAATCTCCGCGTTTTGTAGCGGCTTGACGTGCTTGACGTTCTAATTCTTTTTGTTCACGTTCGCGTTCTTTTTCTTCTAATTTCGCTTGTCTTTCAGCTTCTTTTTGTGCAAGAGCTTCTTGTTTCTCAGCTTCTTTACGCTCTAATTCAGCTTGTTTTTCAGCTTCTTTTTGAGCTACTTCTGCTTCTTGCTCTTGTTTGAATTGTTCTTCTAGAGCTAATAGTTGTTCATGAGCTGATTCACGGTCAAACATTTCTGCATATTTATCATAGAATGCTGATTGATTGATTAATTGTTGACGAACAAGCGGGTCGCCTGCTTCTAATTTACTCTTAGGAGGGTAAATCGAAACCACTTCTGCAAAGCTTGGAGAACCGTCTTCTTGCAGCGTTGAAACAACTGCATCCCCTACTTTAAGGTTTGTAATGACTGTTACTAAGTCTTGTCCATCTTCTTGACGGAAAGTTTCTGCTACTGCTTTTACGTTCTTTTGTTCAGCAGGAGTGAACGCACGTAATCCATGTTGCACGCGGTTCCCTAATTGGCTCGCGATGGCATTTGGAATATCTGTTGGGTTTTGTGTTACAAAGAAAATACTAATTCCTTTAGAACGGATTAAACGAACGATTAATTCGATTTTCTCTTGAACTGCAGCATTGCTTTGACTGAATAATACGTGCGCTTCATCGAAGAAGAAGACTAATTTTGGTTTATCTAAGTCCCCAACTTCTGGTAAGTTTTCGTATAATTCTGATAAGAACCATAGTAAGAATGTTGCATATAATTTTGGTGTTTGGAATAATTTTTCAGACGCTAAAATGTTGATGACTCCACGGCCACTTGGGTCCACTTTGAATAAATCATTGATTTCAAAAGCGGGTTCACCGAAGAATTTATCTCCACCTTGTTGTTCTAATACGAGTAAGCTACGTAAAATAGAACCGATAGATTGTTGTGCAATATTTCCGTATAAGTTACGTAATTCCCCAGCGTGTGCGCCAACGTAATTTAACATTGCACGTAAGTCTTTAATGTCGATTAATAATAATCCTTGGTCATCGGCTACTTTAAACGCAATGTTTAAAATCCCTTCTTGCGTTTCATTTAACCCTAATAGTTGCGCCAATAAGATTGGTCCCATTTCTGAGATTGTAGTACGGATGTTAATTCCGTTTTCCCCAAAGACATCCCAGAAAGCAACAGGATATGAGCTTGGTTCAAAGTCTTCTACATGAACTTTAGCCAAGCGTTCTGCAATTTTCTCAGTTACTTCGCCTTTTTCAGCAAGGCTAGCTAAGTCCCCTTTAATATCTGAAAGAAATACAGGAACTCCTGCTTCACTTAATTGCTCCGCTAACACTTTTAAAGTAACAGTTTTACCTGTACCTGTAGCCCCTGCAATGACACCGTGACGGTTTAGTTTATTCGCCATAAATTGAGCTGGTTTTGAACCATATCCGAAAGAAATTGTTTGAGTCATAAAACTCCTCCTTTTATTTTTATTTCTACTCTTCTACAATAGTACAGAAAGCGCTAAAATGCTACTAAAATTATAGCTTTGCAGTAGATTATTTGACTTATTTTGAACATCAAAGTATATTACAGTAGAATAGATTAATTACCAAGAGGAGAAAACTTTATGAAATGGAAAATTGTTGCAGATTCAGGTTGTGATTTACGCGAAATCGAGAATCTTGCCCCAGACACAGAATATATTAACGTACCACTTACTGTTCAAGTAGGTGACAAACACTATACAGATGATGCTTCTTTAGACATCGATAGTATGATGATTGAAATGTATCAAACAAAAGATAAGACAGCTTCAGCCTGCCCTAGCCCAGATGCATTCCTTGAAGCCTATAAAGGCGCAGAAAATGTCATCGCTATTACGATTACAGGTGGCCTATCAGGCAGCCAAAATAGTGCGCAATTAGCAAAAAATATGCTTTTAGAAGAAGCCCCTGAAACAAATATCGAAGTCTTCGATAGCCTTTCAGCTAGTGGTGAGATGGTTCTTTTCGTACAAAAAGCCAACGAACTCATCGCACAAGGCCTTTCTTACGAAGAAGTCGTAGCAGCCTTAAAAGACTATTTAGCAAGCACAAAATTATTATTTGCCCTTGCTCGTGTTGATAACTTAGTGAAAAATGGTCGTTTAAACAAATTAGTCGGTGCCGTAATTGGAATGCTCAATATCCGCTTAGTCGGTAACGCATCTCCAGAAGGAACCTTAAACCTTCTTCACAAAGCAAAAGGTCAAAAGAAAGCTGTTCAAGCAATTTGGGCTGAGATGAAGAAGAATGGCTACAAAGGTGGCCGCGTGGTTATTAGCCATTGCAGTAATCCAGAAATCTGCGGCTTAATTCAGGCAGCTGTTCATAGTGAATTCCCAGATGCGGATGTTTCAAGCATTCATACAAGCGGTGTCTGCAGCTATTATGCAGAACAAGGCGGAATCTTAATGGGATACGAAGCTTAACCGTTGAACATACGAAAAGCCTCTCTAATCACTTAGATTAGAGAGGCTTTTATTTATTTTGATTAGAATAATGCTTTCAATTCTACATCTGGATGTTTATCTTTGAACCAGTTTAAAGCAAATTGATTTTCGAATAAGAAGACTGGTTGGTCAAATCGGTCGCGACATAATAAGTTACGGCTCGATGACATATTTGGATCCAGTTGTTCTTCGTCAATCCATCTGGCAATCTTACTTCCGATTGGAGTCATGACTACTTCGGCATTGTATTCATTTAACAAACGGTATTGGAACACTTCGAATTGCAGTTGACCAACAGCACCTAGGATATATTCTCCTGTATGGTAGGTCTTGTACAATTGGATAGCTCCTTCTTGTACTAACTGCTCAATTCCTTTATGGAATGATTTTTGCTTCATCACGTTTTTCGCAGAAACTTTATTAAAGAGTTCTGGCGTAAATTGTGGAAGTGGTTCGAACTGCACAGCAGTTTTCCCTGAGTAAATCGTATCTCCGATTTGGAAGTTCCCTGTATCGTAAAGTCCGATAATATCCCCTGCAACGGCAGCTTTCACTGTTTCACGGCTATCCGCCATAAATTGCGTTGTATGTGATAATTTCATTTTCTTTTGCGAACGGTTCACGGTAATATCCATCCCTGGAACGAATTCCCCTGAACAGATACGTACAAACGCGATACGGTCGCGGTGCGCTGGGTTCATATTTGCTTGAATCTTGAAAATGAATCCTGTGAATTGTTCTTGAAGTGGATCTACAAGTTCCCCTGATTCAGTTTTCTTGGCAGATGGGCTTGGTGCAAAGTCCACGAACGCGTCTAAGAACGTTTGAACCCCAAATCCTGTTAAAGCTGAACCGAAGAATACAGGCGTTAATTTACCCGCTGCAATCTTTTCTTCGTCAAAAGCATTTCCTGCTTCTAGTAAAAGTTGTGCATCTTCAATGGCTTGGCTATAGAGCGTTGATTGTTTAAACGCATAATCGCCGTCCACTTCGCCATCTTCATTCAATGGTAAGAAATCATTATCTTCATTTTCTTCTGGATGCATCAATTCTACACGTTTATTGTAAATATCATATAAACCAAGGAATGTTTTTCCCATCCCCATTGGCCAGTTCATTGGATAAGCGTCAATGCCTAATACTTCTTCTAATTCCGCGATTAATTCTAATGGTTCACGTCCATCACGGTCTAATTTGTTAATAAACGTAAAGATTGGGATGCCACGCATACTACAAACTTCGAATAATTTCTTCGTTTGCGGCTCAATCCCTTTGGCACTGTCGATCACCATCACGGCACTATCCACGGCCATTAATGTACGATACGTATCTTCTGAGAAGTCCTCGTGCCCTGGTGTGTCCACGATATTAATATGGTTTCCATCGTATTCCACTTGCATTACTGAACTCGTTACAGAAATCCCACGTTGCTTTTCGATTTCCATCCAGTCAGATTTTGCAAACTTCCCTGTTTTCTTCCCTTTTACGGTACCGGCTTGACGAATCGCTCCCCCGTATAAGAGTAATTGTTCTGTAATTGTTGTTTTCCCAGCATCCGGGTGGGAAATAATCGCAAAGGTCTTGCGAGATTGTACTTCTTCTTTTAAGTGTGACATGAGTATCTCCTTCGTGTTTATTCTCAAGTATTATAGCTGATTTTCACAATTTTTAAAAGTTTAAAAACACCCTCTAGAAGGATTCGCGAAAGTACGGTATACTTATAGACAATAAAAGTCTTCCAAGGAGGTCTTCCAATGTCGAAAGAATTACCAATTATTTATATTAGCTTAACAGGAAATACACATAACTTTGTCACACGTTTAAGAGATCATTTACGCTTTATGGAGCCCTCTTTAAAAGTGACACTGACGAATGTGAAAGACCTTGTTAAAGGCAAAGAAGACTACTTCAAAGTAGGCAAACCATTCGTTGCTTTTCTTCCAACTTACTTAGAAGGTGGAAATGGCGTGGATAACGGTGATGTTGAAGTCTTAACGAATCCACTAGGTGATTTCTTAGCCTATGAACATAATTACGCCCATTGCTTTGGTGTGATTGGTAGCGGAAATCGTAACTTTAATAAGCAATTCTGCCTCACTGCCCGTCAATATTCTGAACGTTTTGGATTCCCGGTGCTCGATGAATTTGAATTACGCGGAAGTAACCGTGATGTGGAACGCATTGCTGCAATGCTTCTTGAAAAAATCTAAACATAAAAATAGGCCCGTAGAGTCATTCTACGAGCCTTTCTTTTTAGTTAAAATAGAGTTTGCATTTTTCACTAAAGCCAACTAATGCTTCTATTGTAGAAGGTTCCATCGCCGTATGCCCTGCTGCTTGGGCAAAAATCAATTCTGCTCCATCTATCGCTTTTGCCAATTCAAATGCTGCACTTGGTAAGCAGTCCACATCATAACGACCATGAACGATATGCATTGGAATTCCCTTGAAAGCCTCTGCACGATTCAAGATGTAATTATCATCTTCCACAAAGCAATGATGATAGAAGAAATGGCATTCCATTCGCGCAATCGTCAGCGCCCCTCGTATGCCTGCTTCATCCCAAACAATCGGGTCATAAGGAATTAACTTCACGAGACCATGTTCCCACTCTGCCCACGCACGCGCTGCCTCTAGACAAATCGATTCATCCTCTGACGTTAAACGCTTGTAGTACGCGTTTACGAGTTCTCCTTGTTCTTCAACAGGAATCGGCGCTTTAAACTTCTCGAAGTTCTCTGGATAAAAATGAGACGCCCCATCTTGATATAGCCAATCGACATCACTTTGACGGCCAAGGAAGATGCCACGAAGCATTAATCCAACCACTCGTTCACGGTGTGCAATTGTGTAATGGAGGGCCAGCGTTGTTCCCCAGCTACCGCCAAAGACAAGCCACTTTTCAATTCCTAGTGCTGTCCGAATTTTCTCCATATCGGCCACTAAATCATGCGTCGTATTTTCTTCTAAAGATGCAAATGGTGTGCTTTTCCCACATCCACGTTGGTCGAATTGGATGATGCGATAAAACTCTGGATCAAAAAACTGACGATTCACAGGAGAGGATGCCCCTCCTGGTCCCCCATGTAACACAATAACTGGATGTCCGAATGGGTTTCCTGACTCTTCCACATAAATCGTATGCAAGGTGCTCACTGGAATTCTATGTTCTTTGTAGATTTCGATTTCTGGATATAATTCCGTTCTCATTTCTTAGCTCCTTTAATCACTTCTTGTACTCTCTTTTGAAATTCTGGTAAGACTTCTTTTTCAAACCACGGATTTTTCGCCATCCATCTGCGGTTTAAGGGCGATGGATGTACAAGTGGAAACATCTTTGGTAAGTACTCTTTATAGGCTCTGACTGTTTCCGTTAAATTTTTCTTCTTGGTATCTTTTAAATAATAGTCTTGCGCGTATTTTCCAACTAATATAATCAGTTCAATATCCGGCATTAAGGCTAAGGTAGCTTCGTGCCACTTTTGGGCAAAACCTTTGCGCGGTGGAAGGTCTCCTGATTTGCCTTTCCCCGGATAATAATAATCCATCGGAACAACCGCAAATAAATCTGATTGATAGAAGAAATCACGGTCCACACCCATCCAACTTCTTAGATTGTCACCGCTTTGGTCATTCCAAAACAAGCGACTTTCTTGTGCTTTAATGCCAGGAGCTTGCCCTACAATCAAAATCTTCGCTTTTTTTGGTGCTGAAAATAAAGGGACAATTCCTTCTTTTGTGTACTCGGCATTTTGTGGATCTGCTTCGATTTTTTCGATTAACTGTTCTAATTTTGTCATGTTCATTCCACCCTTCTCACCTAGCATACTCCGATAGCTCTACTTGTGCAAATGCTTGAGTATAGAGCAAACAAAAAAACACCTAAACTCACATGGAATTTAGGTGTTCAACTTGTTTTATTTTAAGCGTGGTGTTTTCAACACACGAGGTAATGTTCTACTTGAAAGTACTCGTGGTAATGTATGTGATTTATCTTTTCGAGAGGTTTTATACATTACTGTTCTTGATGCTGCAGGAGTTCCTACATAGGTTTCTCTTGAAGCACTTGAACGACTTGATGTTGATTGCAACGCTTGTTTTTTCGCTTGTGAGCGAATTTTTGGATTTGAAACGTTATTTCGCGGACGATATACACGTTGTGGTACGGCTTCTGTAGCAACTACTGGAGTAGCTGTGCCTTTTGCTCTCTGTGCAGTAGCATTTGCCCCAGTTCTTTGAGCGGAACGCGTATTTCCAGTTCTAGCTCTACGAGTATTCTTACGAGCCTTCTTTTGTTTTCCTCTAATCGCGAAGAAAACAGCGATGATAAGGATGATATAAAATCCGCCTTTACCGATTCCTTCAGCAATTTTGTCTGTATCTAGTTGATCAAAGAAGTTATCAATTTGATCAAAGATATCTTTGTCTGTAGAAGGTTTCGCGTTCGAACTATTGGTATTTGAACTCTTTTGGTTTGAGTTTGCACCTTTTTCAGCAGTAGTAGCTTTCTCTTCCTCTTGTTTACTTGCCTTTGATAAGTCTTCTACAAATGCTTTTCGATCTTCTTCAGTAGCTGTATATTGCAAGGCTTTTGTGACTTTTCCATCTTCAATATCAATTTGTTGATAATTGATCACATTATGGTCTACAGCAGTCTCTACAAATGCTACAAGTACGAGGCTGTCATCTTTATCCCGATATACAAAAAGTCGAATACCGCCCTTCCCTGTTGGAAGGTTTTTAATTTGAACGGGAACTTTAACCTCAGAATATTGAGGTTTGTTATAACTCAACTTAACCGTCACTGTTGCATTATAATCTTCCCCATCCTTAAAGTCGATTTTTTGTTCATAGCCACCTTGTATCGTCATATTGGATACGTTTTTTAGTTCTGTTTCAGCATTGACTGTTGAAACATGTGCAAAGGTTCCTACAAACAAGAATAATGTGGCAATCAGTACCGCAAGCCATTTCAACCCAAAGAAAGATTTGTTAGCTTGTTGTTTCATGATTATTTACCTGCTTCGTCCCAAACTTTACGTCCTGATGCTAATGAAGCAATATTTTCAGCAATTTTTGCATTGTTTTGTCCATCCATTAATACAACTGTATTGTTTGGACCTTCAGCAAGAGCTTTTTTAGCGTCGATTGCTAAGTATTCTAATGCAGCCGCATTTAAGTTAGATTCGTTTAATGCGTTGTTGATGGCTGTTAATTGAGCAACAGTTGCTTGAGTGTCAATGGCGATTTTTTCAGCATGTGCACGAGCATCTGCTAATAATTTGTTGTTTTGAGTTCTTGTATCCATTTCAACTGTTTTTTGACGAGCGTCAGCAGCGATTAACGCAGCATCACGTTCACGGTCAGCAGTGATTTGTTTGTTCATCGCTTCAACGATGCTTTGTGGAGGAATTACTTCACCGATGTTTACACGGTCGATTGTAACCCCGTAAGAGTCTGTTTTACCGAATACACGTTGGTTTAAATCAGTGTTGATTTTGTTAGTACCACCAAGGATTTCAGCCATTGTCATTGTACCGATAATGTCACGTAATTCGTTTTGGATATCTAAAAGTAATAATCCTTCTGGGTTTGTGTTTCCATATAAGTATTCTTCAAGATTATCTACGTGATATTTAGCTGAAGCGTCAATTGTTAAATTAACGTTGTCTTTTGTGATGATTTCTTGAGGATCTAAGTCTAATGAACGTTGACGCATATCCACAACGTAAGCAATATTACGAATGATTGGTGTTACAAAGTGTAATCCTGGTCCTAATTCTCCAACATAACGTCCGAATGATTGAACAGCAGCTTTGTGTCCTTGTTGAACGATACGAATTGATTTGAACGCGATGATTAATAAGATTAATACTACGGCGATAATTAAGATTGTTACTGGCATTTTAAATTTCCTTCTTTCTAAATAGTTACATATACTAATTTTTCTGGATTGATTTCCTCAATCACTTTTACATATACCAACCCATCCTCGTAGTCAATGACTTCAAGTGGTTGGCCTTCTTCGACTGACATGACATCCAATATTTTATATGGATAGTTCCGTCCTCGGTAATTAAACGTTCCGAAGACTTGCTCGGAGAACGCCTTAAACTGTCCATGCAATAATGTTTTAATTGCGTCGGGCCAGTTTTCAACTTTTTTCTGATGACTTTCGACTTCATTTTCGATGACCGACCGGAAATAAGTTGATACGTCTGTTGAGATAATCTTCAAAAAAGCTTCTTTCAAAGAGGGCTCAATCGTAAAATTTATCCGTTCAGTCTTATTTTCGTTCGACCACGGTTGTTTTCTCATACTCATTCTCCTTTCTTTATATCTCTTGTTGAACATATTATAACACGTTCTGAATATAATACAAGTGTAATATCTCGTAAAATGTAATTTTTCACCTAAAGTGCATTTTCGTTCAAAAACATTGATATAACAAGGATTATTTTATATAAAAATATCCAAAATTCTGAGCAAATAATATTAAGAAACTATAAATTTCAAAAAATATATTATACTTTATGATTTATTTCTTGTTTTTTAACTGTAACTTTCTACTAAAAAACAGCCAAGAAACAGTATCTCCTATTTCTTGGCTGCTATTATTTTCTATCCAACTGAACCTTCCATCTCGTACGCGATTAAACGGTTTAGTTCAACAGCGTATTCCATTGGAAGTTCTTTTGTAAATGGTTCAACGAATCCCATAACAATCATCTCTGTTGCTTCTGACTCGCTAATTCCGCGACTCATCAAGTAGAACAACTGCTCTTCTGAGATTTTTGACACTTTCGCTTCATGCTCAAGTGCTACTTTATCATTATGAATTTCGTTAAATGGAATTGTGTCTGATTTCGACTTATCATCCATAATAATCGTGTCACATTCGATATGAGAAATGGAATAATCTGATTTCTTCCCAAATGTTACTTGACCACGGTAGTTTACGGCACCACCATCTTTAGCAATCGATTTTGAAACGATTGAACTTGAAGTATGTGGCGCATTATGAATCATCTTCGCACCAGTATCTTGGTGTTGGCCTTCTCCTGCAAACGCAATCGATAACATGGTTCCTTTAGCGTATGGTCCATCTAGGAATACGGAAGGATATTTCATCGTTGTCTTCGCCCCAAGGTTTCCATCGATCCACTCAACCGTTCCGTGAGCAGCAGCTTTGGCACGTTTCGTTACTAAGTTATACACGTTATCCGACCAGTTTTGAATGGTTGTATAACGGCAGTAGCCACCCTCTTCAACGAAGATTTCTACAATCGCGGCATGCAAGCTGTTTGAAGAGTACGTTGGTGCTGTACATCCTTCTACATAGTGTACGCTGGCTCCTTCGTCTACGATGATGAGCGTACGTTCGAATTGTCCCATGTTTTGGTCGTTGATACGGAAGTACGTTTGAAGCGGTACATCACATTTCACGCCTTTTGGTACATAGATGAATGTTCCACCTGACCATACGGCTGAGTTTAACGCAGCTAATTTGTTATCGGTTGGTGGTACTAGTTTTGCGAAATACTTTTTGAATAATTCAGGATACTCTTTTAATGCTGAGTCTGTATCTGTAAAGATGATTCCGAGTTTATCGAATTCTTCTTTCATATTATGGTAAACCACTTCAGACTCAAATTGCGCAGAAGCTCCGGCTAAATACGCACGCTCTGCTTCTGGAATCCCGATTTTCTCGAACGTATCTTTAATCTTCTCAGGAACATCATCCCAAGAACGAGCTGGCTTGTCGCTAGCACGTTTGAAGTACGTAATCGCATCAAAATCAATCTCTGATAGATCCGCGCCCCATGTTGGCATTGGCATATTTTCGAATGTCTTCAATGATTTTAATCGGAAATCAAGCATCCATTGTGGCTCGTTTTTCACTTTTGAAATCGTACGAACGACTTCTTCGCTTAATCCCATTCCTGTTTCATAAACAGGTGTTACATCCTCATGAAAGCCATATTTGTAATCGGCTAATTCAGGAACTCCACTCATTTTGTCACCACTTTCTTATGCTTTTTCATTTTCTACGGCACGTTCTAATGCTTTCCACGCAAGCGTGGCACATTTAATACGCGCTGGGAATTTTTGGACACCGGCAAGTAACGCCGCATCCCCTAAAGGTTCTTCATCCACGGATTCACCCTGCACTAGACTTGAGAAATCTTCTGCTAAGGTGATTGCTTCTTTAACGGTCTTTCCAATAATCGCATCACTCATCATGCTGGCACTCGCCATACTAATCGTACAGCCGTGTCCGTCAAAGTGAACATCTTCAATCACGCCGTTGTCATTTACAATCAGTTGCAGTTGCAACACATCTCCACACGTTGGATTATTAAATTCAATCGTTGGAATGCTCGCATCATCCACCAATCCTTTATGGTGTGGATGAGACGAATGATCCAAAATCACCTGACGATAAAGCTGATCTAATTTAGATAAGGCCATATTGGAAAAACTCCTTTACTTTTTCTAATGCTTCTAAAAACTGTTCTGCTTCTTGAAGCGTGTTATAAATATAAAAACTTGCACGGCATGTTGCCGGTACATCCAGCCACCTCATCAAAGGTTGGGCACAATGATGTCCTGCTCGAACCGCAAATCCTTCCATATCAAGAGCCGTTGCGACGTCGTGTGGATGGATACCATCAATGGTAAAACTAATGACTCCAGAATGTTTTTCTGGGTCACTTGGTCCGTACACCGTCACACCTTCCATCTCTTGCATTTTCGGTAAGAGATAAGCGACAATTTCTTGTTCATGCTGATGGATATTCTCCATCCCAATTTCTTCTAAATAATCAATAGCCGCAGCCAGTCCAATGGCTCCTGCGATATTTGGAGTGCCGGCTTCGAATTTCCACGGCAATTCATTCCATGTACTCTCTTGGTCGTACACAAAATCAATCATTTCTCCACCGAATTCTACAGGATTCATCTCTTGAAGAAGGGCTTCTTTTCCATATAAGACACCAATACCTGTTGGAGCAAGCATCTTATGTCCACTAAAGGCATAGAAGTCACAGTCTGACTCTTGGACATCCACTCTTTGATGCGGTGCTGCTTGAGCACCATCCACAACAAGAATGCCTCCTACTGCGTGAACCATTTCGGCAACACGCTTCACATCCGTTACGGTTCCAAGAACGTTTGAGGCATGATTAATGGAAACAATTTTTGCCTTCCCAGTTAAAGCTGCTTCTGCTGCTTCAAGGTCTAATTCGCCCTCTTTCGTTAAAGAAAAATAACGTAAGACAGATCCTGTTTGTTTTGCCACTTGTTGCCAAGGCACCACATTCGAATGGTGCTCAGCAGGGCTAATCCAAATTTCGTCTCCTTCTTGAAGTCGATTCGGCGCAAACCCTTGTGCAACCCAGTTTAAGCTGGTTGTTGTTCCACGTGTAAAGAGCACTTCTTTTGTGCTACTAGCATTGATAAATTTCGCCACTTTAGCTCGAGCTGCTTCATACAAATCAGTGGCTTCCTGAGCTAATGTATGCACCCCACGATGAATATTGGCATTGTGAGTTTCGTAGAATTTCTCAACGGCTTCTACGACTGAACGTGGCTTTTGCGTAGTAGCTGCATTGTCTAAATAGACAAGCACTTCATCGTTGACTTCACGCTTTAATATTGGAAAGTCTTCTCGAATCGTTTTATTGTTCATAGCTCGCAACCAACTTTTGTTCAATCATCTCTACAAGTTCTTTTTGAAGCTCACTTGAAGGAATTGAACGAATAACGGCTCCTAAAAACCCACGAATCACAAGGCGTTTTGCCTCCGCTTCTGAGATTCCACGGCTCGTTAAGTAGAATAATTGTTCATCATCCACTTGCCCCACGCTCGCTGCGTGTCCTGCCGTTACTTCATTTTCATCGATTAATAGAATTGGATTTGCATCTCCACGTCCGCCTTCTGAAAGCATGAGTACACGGCTTTCTTGTTGGGCATCTGCGAATTTCGCACCTTTAATAATATGTCCAATTCCGTTAAAGGTTAAGGTTGATTTATCTAAAATAACCCCATGTTGCAGGATATGTCCGACTGAATGTGGCGCATAGTTTGTCACACGAGTATCGATTCCTTGAACTTGACGTCCAGTAGAAATACCGATGACATTCACTTGTGAATGAGAACCGTCTCCGCGTAATTCAGAGTCGAAGTCCGCAATTACATTTCCGTCATTCATAATGCCAAGTGCCCAGTTAATCGTTGCATCTTTTTCAAGATAGCCACGACGGTTCACATACGCATCTGTTGATTGACCTAGAGTATCAACGGCCGCAAACTGAACTTTCGCCCCTTGTTTTGCGATTACTTCTACAATAATGTTGGCTGTATTCTTTTTGTCACCAACACTTTCAAAACGTTCTACATAAGAGACCGAGCTGTTTTCGTCTGCCACGATTAATACGTGCTTCACGAACGCTTCGTCCACTAAGTTATTTTGAACGAAATGAGATTCAATAATATCTTTTACATCTACATTTTTAGGAATATAAATAAATACTCCTGAGTTGACCATCGCAGCGTGGTAAGCCGTTAAGCTATCTTCATCGACTGGTACTGCCTTTGTCATATAATACGGTTTTACGAGCTCTGGATATTGTTCCAGGGCATCGAATAAATCCATCACGAGAACGTCCTTCAATGCTGTTTCAACATTCATTTCTTCCCAGTATGATACCGCGCCTAGTTGTACAATTTTTGCACTTCCAGCTGCTGTTGGAATCACTTTTGGAAGTTCTTCAATCATTGAAGTCCCTTCACCGATTGCTGATTGGAATAAGTTCCAACGGTGGAATTTCACACGTTCGATAAATGGCAAGTCTAGTGTTTTAGCTAGTTCCAACCCTTTTAAACGTGTTTGTAGAAACCACTCTGGTTCATTCTTTGTAAGAGAGAATGCGGTGATTTCTTCTGGTGTTATGGTTAATTTTGTCTCTGCCACAATCTCACTCCTACTCTTGATGTTCAATCTTGATTCCTAATTCTTCA
The DNA here is from genome assembly GCA_938039195.1 of uncultured Carnobacteriaceae bacterium. GTDB lineage: Bacteria > Bacillota > Bacilli > Lactobacillales > Aerococcaceae > Granulicatella. The sequence goes on along the minus strand of CALHVK010000122.1, from coordinate 36,382 downwards.
CTGATTCCTTTATATCCTTCAGCTTCTAGTCGACGAGCAAGAGAAGCATCCCCTGTCATCACAACACGACCGTCCATCATAATATGCACTACATCTGGTTCAATGTAGTTTAATAGACGTTGATAGTGCGTAATAATTAATGATCCAAAGTTATCTCCACGCATAGCGTTTACTCCACGAGAAACAACTTTTAAGGCATCAATATCTAACCCTGAGTCAATTTCATCTAAAATCGCGAATGTTGGTTCAATCATTAATAATTGAAGAATCTCGTTACGTTTTTTCTCCCCGCCTGAGAAGCCTTCGTTTAAGTAACGTTCTGCCATTTCTTCTGGCATGTCTAATAGAGCCATTTTTTCATCTAACTTCTTGATGAATTCACGAACTCCCATTTTATCGCCTTCCTCGCGACGAGCATTGATTGCTGAACGCATGAATTCTGCGTTTGTCACCCCAACGATTTCGCTTGGATATTGCATTGCTAAAAATAGACCCGCACGAGCGCGCTCGTCTACTTCCATTTCTAAGACATTTTCGCCGTCTAATAGGATTTCTCCTTCTGTTACTTCATAACTTGGGTGGCCCATAATCGCTGCTGAAAGCGTTGATTTACCAGTTCCGTTTGGTCCCATGACTGCATGAATTTCTCCAGTGTTAATCGTTAAATTAACGCCCTTCAAAATTTCTTTATCTTCAATCGATACATGTAGATTTTTAATCTCTAAAGTTGCCACGATTCATTCTCCTTTATAATCATTCTATTCTGTTATATTTTATCTTAATTGAGAACGATTCGCAAATAGCCGCGCTTTGAAATCGCGTAATAATGCTTTTCATTTTCATGAAAATGCGGTATGATGGAACATATTTTTGAAAGAAAGGCTGATGCACATGCAAACTTATCCACTTATTGGTATTGCAGGAAATCATCGCCAAGATAACACGGAAGAAGATCGCTACATTTTATCGTATGCACCCAATGGTTTCGTCCGTGGTCTTGAAAAAGCAAAAGCGATTCCTGTCATCATTCCCATCAGTAACCCAGAATTTGCAAAAGAATTCATCTCTCGGGTTGATGGACTTCTATTAGCGGGTGGACAAGACGTTTCTCCATTATTGTACGGTGAAGAACCGCACTTAAACCTGGCACGTACTTATCCTGCTCGTGATGCGTTTGAAATTGAGCTCATTAAAGAAGCTTATAGACAACACAAACCAATCTTTGCAGTGTGTCGCGGCTTACAAATTCTAAACGTCGCTCTTGGCGGAACACTCTACCAAGACATCGAATCACAATATGAAAATATCTCTGTGAAACATACACAAAAAACAATGCCAAGCCAACCAACACATACGATTCAAATCGCAAGTGGCAGCGAGCTTTCTCGAGTTCTTGGAACAACGACTCCAGTGAACTCTTACCACCACCAAGCGGTTAAACAATTGGCCTCTGACTTTGTTCCAGTTGCTTGGAGTACGGATGGCCTGATCGAAGCGTTCGAATCTAAATCAAAAGACCAAAGTGTAGTTGCCGTTCAATGGCATCCTGAATTATTAATTGAAGATAGCAATGTGATGCAAGGGTTATTTGATAACTTTGTGGAGCGTGTAAATCGCTTAAGACAAAATGCATAATAAAAAACTACGAATTCTCACGCGCTGAGAACTCGTAGTTTTCTTTTTTATCTTTTATTTCACTTCACATTGTTCACATGGAAGGTCTTCCTCTAATAAAGCATTGAATGCAGCTTCATCTACTCCATTTAAACGAACAATCCAGTTTTTCTCTTCTGCTAATTCGTTTAAGAATTCTGGATTCTCTTCTAATTCGTCATGGAAAGCCACGACTGTTCCGCTAAGTGGAGCAAGTAATTCAGTTACTGCTTTTGCAGCTTCTACACTAATAATCGAATCTTCAGGAGTTACGGCTTCGCTCTTTAATAATTCCACAAAGCTCACATCTCCTAAGTCATCTTGACCCTTTGGTGAAAGTCCAATCACATATTCTGAACCGTCTTGTTTAATCCATAATCCATTTTCACTATATTTCTTCATCTTATCTCTTCCATTTCTCTTCGTAAACTTCTTCTTTGAACCCGAATGTCGCTTCCCCATTATCCAACACAAGTGGACGTTTAATGAGCATGCCATTCCCAGCAAGAAGTTCTGAAGCTTCTTTATCGCTCATCTCAGGAAGTTTATCTTTTAATCCAAGTGAGCGGTAAAGTTCTCCACTCGTATTTGCCATTTTCTTCCATTCTAAGTTTTGAGCTTTTTTAATCTTCAATAGTTCTTTTGCAGTTGGTGGAGTTTCGCGAATATCCTTCTGTTCAAATGTCACATCATTTAACTCGAACCATTTTAACGCCTTTTTACAAGTCGTACATTTTGGGTGAATATATACAATCATTTTCCATCCTCCTGACGTAAACGTAACATTGTCGCATCTTGGTGGTTGGCACCAAATGCTGAATCTTCATCTTCAAAAATCGTACTCTTGAAGTGATAACGCATTGACATAATGAGCCCAATCCCCATCATATTTCCAAGCAAGCTTGAACCCCCTTGCGAAATAAACGGCAACGGAATCCCCGTCAATGGTAATAGTCCAATCGTCATCCCGATATTTTCAACCACGTGGAATAAAATCATCATGATAACGCCGGTTGCGATATACGTATAAAACTCATTTTTCGTATCGAAACAGACACGAATCATTTGATAAATCAAGATAAAGTAAATCGCGATTAAGAAGGTACCACCTAAGAATCCAAAGTTTTCCCCGATTGTCGCAAAGATCAAGTCAGACTCACGAACGGGTACATATACATCAGATACACCAAAACCTTTACCAAGCATTCTCCCTGAACCAATCGCCTTCAAACTTTGGAATAATTGGTATCCATTTCCACCTTGATCGCCGTATGGATCTAACCATGAATCGATACGCGCGAATTGGTAGTTCTTAAAGCCGATGTTTAATAGGATTTGACGGTTATACACTACTAAGTAAATAAGGAGTGCGCCGATTAATCCTGCTACAATAATAATTGGAAGTAAGATTTTCCAGCTAATCCCTGACATAATCAGAACGCCACCCAAAATCATTAAGAATACAAGTGTTGTCCCTAAGTCATTTTGCAAAATAACGAGTACTAACGCTGGCGCTGCCCATAAAATTAATTTTACGAATAATTGCCAGTCCGTATGTGTACTCTTATACTTCGTCTTCATATTATGCGAAGTCGCGACTTTGGCTAAAATCAAAATATAGAAGATTTTCACCACTTCGGAAGGCTGGAATGAGAAGGTCCCAAATCTGAACCAACTCTTCGCCCCTGTGTCGGCAAATGTTGCTCGGTCATAGAAGAACAGAACGGCAAGTAGCATGAGGAGTCCAAAAATATATCCCCAAGTGGTTAGTTTCCATAACTGTTCCGAGTCAAATTGCATAATCACAATGATTGCAACAACCCCTACTACGTACCAAACGACTTGCATCAGCACCATTCTTAAAGAGGTGTTTCCACTAATCAAATAAGTTGTTGAGAATAAAGTTGCAATACTAATAAATGCTAATAATAATACAGGAAGGATGACGCCATAGTCGATTCGTGAATCTTTATCGTCATACATTAAGTTCTTCTTTTTCATCCGTTACTCCTTCAGTGTCTTGTTTTGGGTGTCTAAAGCGGTAAACAATCACGTTCAACACGCCCCCTAAAATCATTACATTGGCAATAAAATACAGCCAAATCATAAATACAATCAATGTTCCAAACGCTCCATTGGCCGTAAAATTACGACCCGCGTAATGAATATAAATCGAGAATAATTGCGAAATCAATACAAATCCAATTGTCGTGAATAAGCCTCCTGGAAAAGCATACAGGAATGACCATTTCACATTAGGAATTGAATAGTACATGAAACTCATGAGTAAAAAGACGGTTCCAAATAAGAGCCCCCATTTTACAAATGAAAGATCTAAAATAATCGATGCTAAATTTAGCGAGAAGAATTCTGCAACTAATCGTAACACTTGCTCACCAAAGATGAAGACAATCGATACAGCAAATACGATTAAAATAGCTGCCATCGCAATAACAACGGCAAAGAATCGTTCAAAAATAAAGTTTCTTCTCACCGGTGCGCCATATAAAACGTTTAACGAGCGCTGAATACTACTAAACATCTGAGAAGCTGGCCAGAATAAAATCACCAAACCGATAGAAAGCGCGCCCCCATTGAAGTTTCCTAAGTAATTCCGAAGAATCGGGAATAGGACTTCAGTAATATTGTCCGGTAAAATCGTTTCTAGTGTTTTAAAAATCACATCAATAGGAATTGGTAACAATGGAAGAATATTGGCAACCAGCATGACCATTGGAATGACAGACAATAACATATAGTACGCCATCGCTGCGGATTCAACGCCAATATTCACATGCATTAAATCTTCTTGAAAAATTTGCCAAAGCTTTGTTCCAAATTTTTTCAGTCGTTGCACGACCTTCCTCCCCTTTCCTTTAAACCCTAGACACAATACTCTTATTATATCCTATTTATTGTATCATAGTTGCCTACTTTTTTCTTGTTGAAAGAAGTGATTTTTACCCTTTCTAAAAAATTAACTCTTCCCCATCTCCCCACTAAAAAAATCCCAAAATTCACTTATAAGTGAATTTTGAGATTCAGACATCAAAAAAGAGGATGCAAGCATCCTCTTTTATAAAAGTGATTATTTACCTTCTGCTAATACGCGTTCTTGTTCAACAGCAGCTTGTCCTAAGATGTTTAAGTAGTTCCATGGACGGTCGAATACTGGTTGGAAGAAGAAGTCTACATAAGCTAAGTCTTCGATTGTCATTTTGTTTTGGATTGCTAATGACAATGTGTTTGCAGAAGCTGTACAGTCGTATTTAGACATTACTTGTCCACCTACGATACGGTTTGTACCTACTTCGTAAACTAATTTCATGTAGATTTTTTCGTATGTTGGCATGAATTCTGGACGGTGGTTATCTACCACGTATACAGAACGTACATCTAAACCGAAGTGAGGTGCGCTACCTACGTTAACCCCAGTTGAACCAATGTTCCATCCGAATAAGTGTAATCCAGATGTTGATTGAGTTCCACGGTATTTCACTTTGTGACCGTTGATGTTTTTACCTACTAATGAACCCATACGTACAGCGTTAGTTGCTAATGGAATGTATGCATGTCCACCATTTGGGTTGTAGTTAACAGCACAGCTGTCTCCTGCAGCATATACATCTTTAACAGATGTTTCCATGTAGTCGTTAACGATGATGGCACCGTTAGGCATTGTTTCTAATTGGTCTTTCACTAAGTCGTTGTTTGGACGGAAACCAACACATAAGATAACCATGTCAGCTTCGTATTCGCCACCTGAAGTTACAACTTTGTTTACAACGCCGTTTTCGCCTTCGAATGATTTAACCATTTCGTTTAAGCGAACGTTTACGCCACGTGCACGTAAGTCATCTTCTAAGATGTCAGTGAATTCTGGGTCTAAGTATTTGTTTAAGATACGGTCTAAACCGTCTACTAATGTTACTTCTTTACCTTCTAATGCGAAAGCTTCAACTAATTCGATACCGATGTATCCACCACCGACAACAACGATTTTCTTCTTGTCGTTTTTCTTAGCAAAGATTTCTTTTGCTTGGTTGTAGTTTTTACATAATTGAACGTTTTCTAATTCACGTCCTGGAATTGGAGGAAGAATTGGCCAAGATCCAGTTGTTAACACTAATTTATCAAATGAATCAGTCTTTTCTTCACCTGTTTTTAAGTCTTTTACTGTTAATGTTTTTCCAACAGTGTCGATGCTTGTTACATCATGTTCCATACGAACTGTAGCTCCTAATGATGCTAATTCGTCTGGATTTGAATAAAATAGTCCTTGAGGGTCTTTAACCACGCCTCCTACGTATAAGGCAATCCCACAAGATAAGAATGAAATATTATCATTTCTTTCGTATACAACGACTTCTGTTCCTGGATTGTCATTTAAAATTGTTTTGACTGCAGCAGTACCCGCATGAGTACATCCAACTACTACAACTTTCATGTATTTTCCTCCTATAAACCTGTTTGTTTATTTTGTGCTAGATAAGAATCATTATTATCTATACCCCTATATGGTACACATTACCAGGCAAAAAAGCAAACGATATCATTTTGAAAAATGTTAATTTTTTATTGATATTTCAATAGTTTTCAAATGTACATAAGTGATGGCCATTTTCGTCATTTTTTATTCTAAATGAGAACAGTTATCGTTTTTCAATAAAAATAAAATTCGCATAATCATTCTTCCATTCTTCATCTCCAGAAACTGGAATCACAATGCTCTTTTTAAACTCCAATGTATCGGCATCAAATTCTAAAAGAGTTCCCATCTCTGTAGTGGAGGCAGCTTTAGGAGTTGTGAGTACGACCACTTTATCAGCAGACGTTTGAACCTTTTGCACTACAACTTCATTCGTGGTAAATAATTTTGCAAATTCCGTGCTTGATACCTCTTTCTCCACGACAAGCTCTAAGTCACTCGTAAATTCAAGCATTTTCCCTTCTTTAGTAATCACGCGAAGCTTATCTTGGAAGACGTACGCTGTTAGAATTCTTTCAGAATCGATATGGATTTCTTTTACTTCTAGCGTAGAAGGATTCACACTTTTCAGACTAACCTTCTTTTCTTTTGTGTCCTCTTTTTCCAAGCGACTTGTATGAGGATTTCCTACTGTCATGACTTTCCCATTTACCAATAATAATTCTCGAAAATCAGAATCATCACTGATTAATTTAATTTCATTCGTTGCCTCATTAACGTATAAGAGTTCATATTTATCACTCACTAATTCATAACCCGTATAGAAGATTTTTGAATCTACTTCTAACATCCCCGTAATTGCAACATTGAGTTTAAGTGTTAGAACCTCTTCACCTTTCTCATTTTTATAAAGAATATAGCCTCGATGAACACCAGTTGAACCATCTTCCACACTGAATCCATAGATGTATCCATTCTTCCCCTTTGCGATTTGTCTAACAGCTAGTTTAGAAGCGTCCGCACTTGGCACCTTGATGGAATACTGACTAAATCCTGACGATGTTTTAAAGACAATATTCTTACCTGGTTTAGTTGAAAAGCCATAAAACTGATCAGCGTCTTGGATGAGTTGCGCAACATTAAATCCTTTACTTTCGTATGCTCGTTGTTTTTCTGTTTCATCTATAAAAACAATCTTATTTTGAACATTCATTTTCCCTTTCGTATGGGTAGAAAAGAATGTCACAGCATAGTCATACTCGGTTAGCTTTTCTGTTGGGGTTTGAAAAAACTGCTTTATAACAAAGTATGCAGAAGCAACTATCACAACACTTAATGCGAGTATGATTCGAATAAATTTTGGTTTCATAACAATCCCTCCAATCTATTTGAATCAATTATACAAGAATTGAAATATATTATCTATATATTATATTTATTTTCCTATAAAAAAACTCTACTACTGAAATCTAAATCGATTCCATGTAATAGAGTTATTATGTTTATATTTGTCTTAGTTTAGCTCTTCAAAGCGTTGTTTCATCGTTGGATTGTTCTTCACGAGCTTCTTCACGGTTAAGTCTTCCGCTTTATTATTTGCTAAACGTAAATTATTTTCAGAAGAAAGCAATGCCGCTTTTGTCTTCTCAAGACTCTTAATCGTCTTATCGATTTCATCAATGGCCGATTGGAATTTCTTGCTTGCGAGTTCATAGTTACGTGCAAAGCCTTTTTTGAAAGTCTCAAGGTCTTCTTCAAAGTGCGTAATATCGATATGTTGGTCACGCATCAAGGCTAACTCTTGTTTATATTGCAATGAATTTAACGCTGCATTACGAAGCAAGGTAATAATTGGAATAAAGAACTGCGGACGCACCACATACATTTTCGGATATTGGTACGACACATCCACAATACCTGTGTTATAGAGTTCATTGTCTGCTTCTAGGAGACTGACAAGAATCGCATATTCACATTGTTTCTCGTGACGGTCTTTATCCAACTCTTTGAAGAAGTGTTCGTTTTTCTTCTTCGTTGCTGTTTCGTCATTTTCGTTCTTCATTTCAAACATAATGGATAGAATTTCAATTCCATTCTCATCATATTCACGATAGATATAGTCACCCTTACTTCCCGTTTTGGCATCATTATCCTTGCCAAATTCTGCGCGCGGGAACGCCGTCATCCGAAGACGATTAAACTCGATTTCACAGTGTTGTTCAAGGCTTTCTCCCACCATCTTCGTTGATTGTTTCGCCTTGAAGTCTTTATAGAACGCAATCGCTTCGTCTTTAGCCTTCAACTCTAATTCGAACTGGTCTTTTTTCGAACGTAATTCCAATTCATATTTTTCTTTTAGGGCCGTTTGTTGTACTTCTTGTTCTTTTTGTTGCAACTCTTTTGCTTGTTTAAGTTCAAGAATGGTACGCTCTTTTTCGTGTAAATCTTCTTGGAATTTTTGAGACAATTCTACTTCTTTGAATTGGAGTTGTTGTTTTAATTGATCCAATTCTGCTTGAAGCTTACTAAATTCTTTCTCTTTTTGATGGAGTGCTTCTTGCACATTCTTTTCTTCTTTGACATCCGCATTCTTCAACGCTAATTCAAGCGAAAGAATCTTCTGTTCAAATTGCGCACGTTCTTCATCGTATAGACGCTTTTCTTGCTCTTTTGCGAGTGCCTTTTCCGTCTCAAATTGCTTTTTCGCAAACTCCAATTGCTTATGAACATCTTCTGCAAACTCCTTATTGCGCACTTGGCTCACAATATCTGCATACGAGTTCTCATCAATCGTAAAAACTGTTTGGCAATGTGGACATTTAATTTCGTTCATCGAACCCCTCCTTTTTATTTCTATTTTATTCTATCACAATATCGAATTTGAGCACAGACCCAAAAAATCATTACCATATATGGTAATGATTTATTTTTTGCATGCAAAAACTCTCCGCGAATCACTTCCACGGAGAGTCTCACTTTTTATTTTTATCCAATAAACGCTTTGATTTGTTCCACACTTTGTGATGAGTCACAAACGACACGCACTTCGCCATTACGAGCGACTAATAAACCAGGTACTGTTGGCATATTGTATTTCGCACGGAAAGCTGCTAAAGCTTCGTTAGCTCTATCTTCTGAATTGATAAAGTACATTTCTTTCCCTAATGCTTCACGCACTTCGTTAATTTTTGGAGCAAAGCGACGGCAGTATGGGCAAGTTGGACGTCCTACAAAAAGAACGACTTCCTTTCCTTCTGCGATTAACGCTTCTACTTTTTCTGCAGTTGTTTCCACAAATTGGCTTACTTCTTTTTCAAATTGTTCCATGATATTCCCTCCATTCACTTGACTTCATTATGACAACGAAAAAAGAGTAGCGCAACAAATGTGCCTACTCTTTCTTATCTTTAGGATTAATTTCTTTATACTTTTTACGAATGTATAATAAACGGCAAATAAACGCGCCTAACATCCCGATGGCAACACCACCAATGGTATTGTCAATTAAAATTCCGATTCCAAATCCAATTCCAATCCCAATCACCATAATGAGATTCAATACAGACATTTCTCTCATTCTATCTCTTGGATCTTGTTCTTTCATAGCTTCCTCCTATTCAACCACTTCGATATGACACATCTTCATGGCACTCAAAGCATTATCGTGTGATGCTGGAGTTACACCTGCGCAAGCACTTGCAACGACACTCACTGGAACATTGACAAAATGTGCTTTTGCAATAAGTGCATTACTAATCACACAAATATCTGTACAAATTCCAATTAACGTAATACTTTCTAAATCTGGAACTTCTTTTTGAATGAGGTCCATTAATTTTTCTGAACCGAATGTTGGCTTTTCAACCCCTACCGCATGGCGTTTTTCTAACGCTTTTTGGATTTGTGGGTTCAACTCCCATCCTTTTGATCCTTTCACACAGTGGACTACTGGTAAGTTACGTCCTTCTTCTGTGTCGAGATAATCTTCCCCATGTGTATCCAGTGTATAAAATACCTTTCCATCGAAATTTTCGATAACTTCTACTGCATGATCGATAATAGCCACTGCTTCTTTTGAGCCAAGTACTCCATCGACAAAATCATTTTGCATATCCACTACAACTAAAGCTTTCATTGTTTTCCTCCTATTTATAAAAAAATGCTTTACGGAAACTAAAATAATACAATCCCACCAAAATGTATCCAATTCCTACAGCGATAATCGTCGCTACGTTAAAGGATTGATATAACTGGTATGAAACTGTGGCACCAATTGCGAAAAAGAGCATGCTCGTGAAATAAAAGAGCACTTTCCAACGGTCCTTAATTTGCCCACGCATCAACCGTCCAAGAACCACTCCAATATCCGTTAAATATCCCGTAAAGTGAGATGTTCGAACGATAATTCCATGATAGAAAATAAACATCCCATTTTGTGTTCCGACGACAAACGAAAAGAAATATAGCCATTTCTCATCACGTAATCCAAACAGAAATAATAGAAGCATTACACTTCCAAACATCATTAATAATACGCCATATCGTTTGGTTGGTTCAAATGTTTTCTTCGAAAATAGGAATCCAGACAAGACGCCTCCCCCAGAAAAGCAAAGAATCATCCCTAGTAAATGAAGCATTGTCCCCCATTCACCTTCATTAAAGGCTATAACAAATTGCGTAATGTTCCCAGTAAAGTGCGTTGTTGGAATTAAAAATAGTAATAGCGTTACAACGTTGACCATTCCAGCTAATGTACTAAGAAGCGCAATCCAAATATCAAAATAAAAACGTTCTTGTTTCTCCATGAGCCCTACTTTCTAAGCCATAAACTATAATAGAGCATTCCCCATATTGCGATATTCAATAGGAATGTCCACATAAAATAGTGTTTTCGCTTTTTATGACTAAAAATCACTAACCCAAGTAGTCCACCAAAACCTCCACCAAATAGACCAATCCCAAGAAGTGTGCTCTCTGGAATACGCCACTGTTTAAAGACTGCGCAAAGCTTATCAATCCCCATTAAAACCAGTAACAATCCATTGATTCCCAAAAAGTAGATTAGAATACTATTGCTTTTAAATAACTCCACTACTTAGCAAACCTTTCTTCAAGGTCACTCACTTCAAAAATATACTCGTCATTAACGACAAGGCACGGAACTCCCACCATTCCTTGTTCTTTACGAGGAACAAATACTTCTTTAGTATCTCGTAATCTCAAGAATTCTTTCAAGTTTCTCATGCTCGCAGTAATATCTACTTCACGTGCTGTTACACCCAGTCTTTCCATAGCCGCTTTAAATGGCACAGTATCTGGACATAAACTACTATAATACAGCGTTAATTCATTCATTCAAATTTCTCCTTAATGATTACCTTACTTTTGTTGCAAGGCTTGTCTTGCCAATTGATCTGCTCCTCTATTTTCACTTTCAGGAATCCACTTCACAAACAATTGCGGGAAGTGTTTCAGTGTTTGGTGAATTTCTTTGAGAACGAGTCGATTGGCTTCTTTTTTCGTATAATTTTTCGCAATCGCATCTGCAGCAACTTTTGAATCGGTATGCATAAAAATCAACTCTTCTTGCATACCTTCCTTAAGTAACCACTCCAATGCCCAATGAATGGCGGTAAATTCCGCTAAGTGATTATCCATCTTCTCTTCAAGAGGAATTTTAAACGGTTTTTGCTCTCCATCTTTCAAGACAAGGATTCCCAGTCCCACATCTCCTGGATTACCATTGACAGCAGCATCTGTATACACTTTAATCATTCAACAACTGTCTTCACATGCGTCGCTTGAACTCCATGTGCTCCCTGTGTAATTTCGAAAGTGACCTTTTGTCCTTCCTTCAACGATTTGAATCCATCTCCAACAATTCCAGTAAAATGAACAAAAATATCTTCATCGGTTTTTGTATTTCGAATAAACCCATACCCTTTTTCGTTGTTAAACCATTTTACAACTCCGTTTTCCATGTGTACCCCTCCTTATTTCATGTACCTCTATTATACTGTTTTCTCTCTATTTGACCAGATACTAAGACTTCAATTGACGAAGAAATGTTTCATCATTTTCGTACAAGCTTAATAACAAGTCCTCTCGTTGTAGTTGCATCTCTAACCATTCAGCTCCATCACTGAAATAACGGTCAACAAATGGACTAACGCGAAGAAAATCTGATTGAGCCTTTTGCAATAGCAATTCTTTCATCTCTTCTTCCAAAGCGTTTTGCGAATCAATCAGCCGTTCAATTTCGACAAAAACTGGATGATCATAGACCGAAACAACGTCTGATTTGTCGACTTCAACAACCTTTTCTTCAAACGCATCATAGTATCGAATCTTTGCAGTCTTCCCATCGGTTAACCAACATTCGATTAAGAACCCTTTCCAAAACAGTTGTGTCAAAGGGCTCATAAGAAAGGCTTCGACAACAGTCCATTTGAGTGGTGTTTGCATGAGCAACAAGGTTCTTGCCATATAGTCATTCTGCTCTTCGGTCAATGGCTCGTCTTTTTTCAAACGTGCACTCAATTGTTGGAGTTTATCAACTTCTTCTTGCGTGAAGCGATTCTTTTCTTTCTCACACAATAATGTACACTCGAGTACCTTATCCATTCCAAGTGCAGCAATCACATTTTCGTTAATAAGCCACGCTTCTACTTGCTTAAACTGTTCATTATGAATCGCTACTTTAATCTTCCACATCCAGTAGCTACTTTCCGTTGGTAATTTTAGTTGATCCTCTTCAATATAATAGGTAAGGTCATCCCAACGATTGGCTTTTTCTAACAATTGATAAAAGACTTCGATATCCTCTAAATAATCATTATTTTGAACTTTTTCCTCAAAGACATCGATGGCACTCTCAATCATCTCTTCATATTCTTCCGGAGTACAGGACTCTTGTGATTTCATCTCTTCGCTCATACATTTCTCCCCCATCTTATACCTTTCTATTATACTTTAAAGGCGGTCAATTAGAAAGTACACAAATTAAAAAGGCTCATGACAATCCGCCATGAACCTAATCTTTATACTTCTTCTAATGGTAAAAATTCTACAATATCTTTGAAATTAACAACCGTCCGCGATTCACAAATATCTTTCATGCATGTGTTGGATGCATTCCAGTCAATCACAACGATGGCACTATTCGCCAATAATTTGTAGATAATCCCAATCATATTTTGTTCTCTAAAAGTAAACCGAATGCGATTGCCAACTTCCGGACGAATCGATTCTTTCACTTGCAGAATGATACGAACGCCCTCATCATAGGAGACCCCTAACAAATGCGCAATTCTCGATTTGCTCGTTCCTTTTCTAAGTTCCGTTTCAACAGTACTCTTGACATCTTTCGTGACACGTTTCGCCATTGCTTTCGCCTCTTTTCACGCCTGGCCAACATCCTACACTACACTACACACTCATCACACACTCATCAAATTTATTATATCACAATTCGTACTCTCTGTGGGCTAAAATCACTATTTTTTCTGAATTAAAGGCTTTTCTTTTATATAAAATTGACGCCTTCCACAATAAAAACTTGTTTTTCGGCGACTTTTTTGGGAGTTTTTTGCTCATATATGAACATATATTTGTAAAACGCATTCATTTCTACTATACTTTAGATGTAATGAATGGAGGGATTTTGATGTTAGACCAATCGATCACAATTTTAAAATATGAGTACCATATTGCACCAGGAAGTTATTTCCACGTGGAGACACCTTGGGTAAAAGATGTTCACGAAATCAAAACGGTGATTATTGATCAGGATAATGTGTTTACAAAGATGTTAAGTATTTACCCTAATAACTTTGTAATGTTCTTAGAGCAATTCCCTGAATATAGTATTTATCGGACAAATGTGCCTTTAGAACTTATTCCTACTAGCGATTCTTACCGCGTTTGTTTTGAACAAGCGTGATTACAAGTGCAAAAAAGCAGAACTCGGACAATCTTATTTCTCTGCGTCCTTGTTCTGCTTTTTCATTTATTCTTCTATTGGTGCAAGTAATCGTAATCCATTTAAGAGTACTAAAATCGTACTTCCTTCATGTAATACAACTCCCCAACCGATATTTGTTAATCCAAAGAAGTTTAGGACTAACAGTAATACAACGACTGACATCGCAAAAATCATATTTTCTAAGATGACACGATGTAATTTCTTACTAATCTTATGAGCTGAAACAAGCTTTTGTAAGTCGTTTTGCATAATTACGATATCACTTGTTTCAATCGCAATATCTGTCCCATTTCCCATCGCAATACCGATATCAGCAGTCGCAAGCGCTGGTGCATCATTCACGCCGTCCCCTACCATCGCTGTTAATCCGTAGCGTTCTTTTTGAGACTGAATCTTTTCTAATTTTTCTTCTGGTAATACATTTGCCACTACTTCTTGAACACCAAGTTTCATACCAATCATTTCAGCAGTTTCTCTTGAGTCCCCTGTAATCATTGTTGTATGCACAAGTTGGCTCTTGAAGTAATCCAGCACTGCTTTTGAAGCTTCGTTTGGAAGGTCCATAAACGCCATCAAACCAACAACTCTATTGTCTTTTACAACTGTTACAACTGTCTTTCCTTCGCTTGCCCACTCTTGCATACGAGAAGAAACTTCTTCTGAACGGTTGACGGTATCTAATGGTTTCATGATTTGGATTTCTTCACCGCTAACAACAGAACGTACCCCTTGTCCTACAAGTACTTCTACTTCAATTTCTTCATTTAAAACTGGTGCTTCACTAAACTTACGAAGTACAGCTTCTGCTAGAGGATGTGTTGATTGTTTTTCCATTGCTACAACAGCAGGAATCATCGCTTCATCTTCAAACCAGTAATCCGTTAAATCAGGAGTTCCTTTGGTTAATGTTCCAGTCTTATCAAATGAAATGACACGTAATTCTTGCAATTGAGAGATGGCAGCTCCACCTTTGGCTAAAATCCCCAATTTTGATAAACGAGACATTGCTGCAAGAGTTGCTGGAACCGCACTTGCTGCTAACGCACATGGAGACACCCCAATGAGATATACCATTCCACGGTAAAGCGTCGTGTTTAAATCCCATCCCATTAAGAAATATCCAAATAATAGGAAGATTGGCCAAATGATTAATACAATATTGACATAAATTGGTTCGATCTTTTGGATAAAGGTTGCTTGCTTATTCATTGAATGTTGCGCATTTTCAACAACCTTCATAATTTTCGCAAAGACAGTATCTGAACTTTCTGCACTTACTTGCATTTCGAAGCGATTAGAAATATTTACAGTACTTGCAAATACTGAATCGCCTTCTCCTTTTGAACGAGGCATGCTTTCACCTGTAATGGTTGCTTCATCAATCGAAGTTAAGCCTTTTGTAATCACTCCATCGATTGGGACTTGGTCACCATGTAATACTTCTAATGTATCGCCAATTTTTAAGTCTGTTACCTCAACGACAACAACTTCCCCATTTTCTTGAATTAGGCGAGCTTGCGTTGGATTCATTTGTAATAATGCCGTTAGCGACTTACGGCTTTTCTCTTCTACATATTCTTCAAGGAAGTGAGCTCCTGCAAAAATCAAAATCAGTAAAGCTCCTTCTTCCGCATTCCCAATGAGTACTGCACCAACTGCTGCAAGCGTCATTAGAATATGCACATTCGGTTGGAACTTCCCTTTCTTTTTACTACGTTCAATCGTATCTTCAATTCCTTCCATCGTTACATGGTAACCAGAAAGGATTAACGTTAAAATGAATAAAATGGTTGAGATTGAATTCCCCATAAAATGAAGCACTAAACCGATAATATAAAGTACTAGCCCCACAATATAGAAGATGACTGCTTTGCTATCATCATGGTCATGACCATGATGATGTCCGTGCCCATGACTGTGTTCATGTTCATGCTCATGGTCGTGCTCTTCATGGTGCAAGTAATGATCTTGGCATGTCTCTCCTTCATGAGAGTTTTCTTTATCTAATAAGTGCTCAAATTTATGTTTAATAGTATGTGTTAGTTCTTTGAAATCCATGTTATCTCCCCTCACTATTTCTTCTTATAGCTATATTACATGAACAACCATTCATATGTCAAGTGATATCTTAGAATTATTCTAAATAATTTTTGCGTAAAAAAAGAGACTGGCCAAAGCCAATCTCTTTTGAAGTTTCTATTAACGACGACGTTCTTGGATACGTGCTGCTTTACCACGTAAGTTACGTAGGTAGTATAATTTAGCACGACGAACTTTACCGTAACGAACTACTTCGATTTGTGCTACACGTGGAGTGTGTAATGGGAATGTACGTTCCACACCAACACCGTTAGAAACTTTACGTACTGTGTAAGTTTCGCTGATGCCAGCACCACGACGTTTGATAACAACGCCTTCGAAGATTTGGATACGTTCGCGAGTTCCTTCAACAACCTTAGCGTGAACACGTACAGTGTCACCAGGACGGAATGAAGGGATATCTGAACGTAATTGTTCTTGAGTTAATTCTTCGATTAATTTGCTCATGTTTTTTTCTCCTTCCAACAAACATTCATGACTTGGCCGCTTGTCCAATCAGCGGAATATCGTTATCTCTGAGTGAAGTCTCACTCACTCGAAATATACTAACATACTTGCCTATCAAATGCAAGCAAGATTATCAATTTTTTTGACGATTTTTCTCCATAGAAAAACTACGAAGAATGCTCTTCACAGCAGTGCTCGCTTGCTAAGTTATAGAGCTCTAACACATGGTGATCTTCAAGCGAATACCACACGTGTTTCCCGACCTTTTCGGCCTTCACGATATGATGTGCACGCAGCTTTTTCAACTGATGAGAAATCGCAGACTGCTCCATCCCTGTACAGTTCATTAAGTCTTCTACACAGAGCGGTTCTCGTTTGGTTAAAAGGGTGATAATATTCAATCTAGTTGCATCTCCCAATAATTTGAAGAGCTGCACCATTTCTGTTCTACCAGAATCTTGAGCTAATACTTCTTGAAATGCTTTAATTTCTTCTGCATTTAGATGTTCATTCATCTAGCATCCCTCTTCCTCTTTTACTTCTTGAAGTAACTTTGCTTCCTCTTTTGAAAGTTCATATTTTTCTAGTAAATCTGGTCTTCTTAAATACGTTTTACGCAGCGATTCTTTCATTTGCCACTCAGCAATTTTCGCATGATTTCCACTAAAGAGAACTTCTGGAACTTCCATTCCTTTATATTCTCTTGGACGTGTATATTGTGGGTGTTCTAATAATCCTGTCGAATGGGAATCTCCTACCGCAGACGCATCATTTCCTAATACATCTGGCAAGAGACGAACTGTTGCATCAATCATCACCGTGGCAGCTAATTCTCCACCTGTTAGAACAAAATCTCCAATCGAGTATTCATCCGTCACAAGCGTACGAATACGTTCATCATAGCCTTCGTAGTGACCACAAATAAACACCAGATGCTCTTCCTTCGATAATTCTTCTGCGTCCTTTTGTGTAAATTTCTTCCCCGCTGGATCCATTAAAATCACACGTGGCGTCGTTTCAGGAGAACGCTCACGAATCGATGCAAGTGCTAAGTCAATCGGCTCGACTTTTAGAAGCATCCCGGCGCCACCACCGAATGGATAATCGTCCACATGATTATGTTTGTTATTTGAAAACTGACGAAAATCCGTTGTTTCAAATTCGATTTTCCCAGCTTCGATAGCCTTTCCGATAATCGATTGCGTCATCGGTCCTTGTACCATTTCAGGGAATAATGTTAATACATCAATCTTCATCTTAATCGATCAACCCTTCCAACAGATGGATATAAGCTTTCTTTTCTTCTTTATCGACTTTATAAACGACTGGTTCAATAAATGGAATTAAGAGTTCTTTCTTTCCTTTTTGTTTTACAACCCAGACATCATTGGATCCTGGTGAAAGAATTTCAGTGACTTTTCCAAGCACTTCTCCTTCATCCGTTACAATTTCAAGTCCGATAATTTCATGGTAGTAAAACTCGTCCTCTTCCAGTTCCGTTAATTGCTCTTGGGGTACCTTTAGGAGACATTCTTTGTATTTTTCAACATCTTCGATACGGTTCATTCCTTCGAACGTTAACAAATCAAAGTTTTTATGACGACGATGACTTGCCACCGTCACAAATGTTAGAAACTCTCCATCTTTAAAAATGGCTAATTCCGTTCCTTTTTTATAACGTTCTTCGGCAAAGTCTGTCGTTGAAATCACACGAACTTCCCCACGAAGCCCTTGTGTATTCACGATTTTTCCTACTTTATAAAAAGTTGTCATTCTTCTTCCTCCTTAAAAGAGTCGTTCTACAATAATTTTCAATGTCGAATCCGTCACTTCAACATCATAATCATCGATACATTGCCCGAGCATACAGTAGTTTTTATCACGGTTATGTGTTCCCATTAAAGAACTATACATTGAATCTAATTCTAAGTGTTTTTCAACTGAAAGCCCTGCTTCTAACAAATCTAAGTCTTCTGGTAATTTTGTATACGGTGCTGTACAAGTAATCGTTGCTTTTTCATGCGGCACATACACTACATGCGCTGTGACATCATACAATTCATGGTACAAATAATAATCGACCATTTCCTTTACGATACGTTTTACAAAATCCTTTTCTGTTGCCATTATCCCTCAGCCTTTCTTTCCTTGATATCTTGGCGAATGCCTTCAAAAATTTCAAAAATTGGTACGAGAACCGCTGCAACGAATCCTCCTGCAAATCCATTGTTATAAAGGTTTAATCCCCCATGCATGACAACTACGTGGCTTACAAGCGTAATATGAACAAAGCCAGCAATCATCCCAGCAATTGGCCCATAATACCCACTTACAGGTGCCAGAGTGGTTCCAAAGATAGCCGCCACGAGTGCGCTCGTACTTGCTGCATCGACTCCTGTTAAATAACAGCCAATCATAATCCCTACTAATACAGGAACTGTATTTTTCACTTGGTTCCCGAAGGCTCCAAAACTCATCGCTCCAATAATACTGCCGACAATCGGACCATTCAGTTGTCCACCATTAAGAAGGACATAGCCTAATAGAATGAATCCCATGATACTCATATTGAACGTTACCGTTGCTAAGTTCGTCATTTCAACGAAATCACTTGGCAGACGACCTGATAATTTTAAGAGCAATTTAAACTGATATTTTTCTTTCTTTTTAACATGTAAATAAATACTAGTCGCAATAAGAATCACACAAAGCCCAATTAAAATTGCGTACAAAATCAATGGACTTTCTGTATTTGCAAGTGCCTTTGTCTCTACTTCGATTTCAAAGGCATTTAGAAACCCTAAGACGACCATTCCAACAATTCCTGCTGTAAATCCAACGTTATACAAACTGAATCCTTGGTGGAACCCTAAATACTGCGTTGATAATTGAGGCAAGATGAATCCAATAAAGATTCCAAGTGCATACGCCACAAGGATACTCCAACCACTTGGCAAGGCTCCTCCAAAAGCGAGGAAGGATACCAATGGCCCTAATGCCGATCCAAATAACCCGACAATCACATAATTTCGATAATTCTGGCTTGTCACTTTTGCATAAATCCATACGCCTAACATAAACGGAATGCTGTTAAAGAGATTCTTCCCGAAAAACGAGAAACCTGCAAGCATCCCTAAACTCCCAATCACCGTTCCGTTAACAGGAATTTCTAGTTTCTTATAACTATAAATATTGATGATAAGCATGATAGCCACATTCAGTAGCGTACTTCCAACGGACGCAATTTGCATATAATCCGTGAACAACTGACTTGGTGAAATCAAAATCGTAATCATTCCCTGGAATAACGATTGAGGCGACTCGATACAAAATGCAAGCAGCATCAAAATAGCGGATAGGCCAAATAAATAATAATATTGTCGATTCATTTGTTCTTTCAATATCGGCTTTTTCTTCATAAGGTCTTCCCTTCAACTATAATTTTACTCACTTATCATACCAAACTCACGAAAAACAATCAAAAAACCGAGTACTAACGACAATAAAAGAACACTCATTATACCGTATACGGTATAATGAGTGATACCTTATACGGTATCACCCACCTTTTCTTACCCTCTAACTCAACGCAGAAATCCATCTATTGTAGCACCAACAACTTTGAGCACCTATTGAAAGTACACACTCTCTGTCGTCTCTTCCCTCCGGTGAAGCTTTGGAAAAATCCAAACTTTTTTATAACTACTAAACGATGACGAAGAATCTTACGGATTTTATACTCACTGTAATGGGTACTCGCATTAAATGCGAATTAGAAGGAGTTAGGAAGAACTCCTTACTCCTTCTTTGAGGCTTTAAAGGCGAGAGACGCTAGACTCGAGCCGGTGCCCTTTTACAGTGAGTATAAAGTAATCTGCTTCTGCTCAGCCTTTTCTTTCTTCCTTTGGTGAAGCTTTGCAGAAATCTAACTTCTATGTACTACCAACGATTACAAGCCTTTCGGATTCTATACTAGCCGTACTGGGGGATAGCATTCAAAGTGAATTATGGACTCTTAAAAATTCATTTTTTAGAGTCCATTTGAATCTTGAAAGAGCTTGAGACGACAGGCTCAAACCGGTGCCTCAGTACAGCTAGTATAGAGACATCCGAAAGGATGAACGTAATCGTTTGTCTAATTTTATATAACAAAAAAGCCTTGGATTTCTCCAAGGCTTCGCCTATTAATCTAGGTTCTCAATACTTAGACGCACACGTTTTGGTCCGCGAGTACGAACACTATAAGTAATCGTACGGATAGCGCGAGCCACACGTCCTTGTTTACCAATCACACGACCGATATCTTGAGGATTCACGCGTAAAGTATATTCCATGAATTCATCTGATTCAGAGATGTCAATACGAACATCATCAGGGAATTCAACTAATGGTTTAACCATTGACAATACTAATTCACTAATCTCTGGCATTCTTTTCACCTCTCCATCGAGTTGTCGACTTTATAGAAATTACTTAGAAAACTTAGATTCGTGGAATTTCTTCATGATACCTTGTTGTGATAACAAGTTACGAACTGTATCAGAAGGTTGCGCACCGTTTGCTAACCATTGTAATGCTAATTCTTCATTGATTGAAACTTCAGCTGGGTTTAATAGTGGGTTGTATGTTCCGATTGTTTCGATGAAACGACCATCACGTGGTGAACGTGAATCAGCTACAACTACACGGTAGAAAGGACTTTTCTTAGAACCCATACGTTTTAAACGAATTTTAACTGCCATAATTTACACCTCCATGTATTAATCTCACAGTTACATAGTTTAGCAGATGAAAGGATGCTTGTAAAGTATTTTCTCTTTACACCTTTAACTTTTTTTGCAAAAACCGCTCTAAACCCTACTCCCACTAGTAATAAATGGTATTTTCCATCCGTTTTTGATATAATGAACAAAAATATGTTTAAATGAAAAGAGTTGAACTTATGTCAGAACAGAACCAAACTCCAGATTGGCGCGAGGCTCTACTTTCTATTTGGAACAAACCGATTCTTAAAAATATGCGTTTTATTTTTAACATTGCTTATTCAGTCCTTAAAAACATCTTCGTAATCGCTATTCTAGCATTAATGCTCATTGGTGTATTCGGAGGCGGGATTGGACTTGGATATTTTGCAAGTTTGACATCCAATGAAGAACCACTCACTCAAGAACAAATGAGTGACGCCATCGGAAATCTCAACTTAATCTCGAGTTTCTACTATCAAGACGGGACGAAGATTTCAGATGTAAATACAGATGAATTACGTATTGTAAAACCTTTATCAGAAATTTCGCAATATGTAAAAGATGGAATCATCGCAACAGAAGATAGTTCATTCTACGATCATAACGGGATTGTTCCTAAGGCTCTTATCCGTGCCCTCTTACAAGAAGTTGCTTCTTCTGATTCAGGTGCAACGGGTGGATCTACCTTAACACAACAATTAATTAAGCAACAGATTTTAACAAGTGAAGTCACTTTTAAACGTAAAGCCAATGAAATTCTTTACGCATTACGTCTTGAAAAACACTTTACCAAAGACCAAATCTTAGAAGCTTACTTAAACGTTTCTCCGTTTGGACGTAATAATAATGGATTAAACATCGCTGGTATCGAAGAAGCCGCTCAAGGTGTCTTCGGGGTTTCCGCAAAAGATTTAACGTTGCCACAAGCTGCGTATCTTGTTGGGATGCCTCAAAACCCAATTGTTTACACACCGTATACAAACGTCGCAACATTAAAAGAAGACGTCTCTGCCGGTGTAGAACGTATGAAGACCGTTCTCTTCAGTATGTATCGTGAAAACAAAATTACTAAAGAACAATACGAAGAAGCTCTTGCGTATGATATTACGAAGGATTTCCTTCCACCAAAAGAACTTTCTTCAAATCGCCAATCATACTTATATCAAGCTGTTCATCGTGAAGCCGTTAAAGTCTTAATGACAAAAGCAGCTGAGAAAAACAAATTGACGTATAACGATGTTAAGAACGACTCAGAATTATATAGTAAATACTATGACGAAGCTGAGCGTGAATTAAGCTCTTCTGGTTATAAAATCACGTCTACAGTTGACCAAAAAGTATACGATGCAATGCAAAAAGCCATTGCTGAACACGGAGACTTAATTGGACCAACTTACAATACACAATATGTTGACCAAAGTACTGGTGAAACGAAAACTCAAAAAGAACCAGCTCAAAATGGTGCTGTCTTAATTGAAAACAAAACAGGTCGTATTCTTGGATTCGTCGCAGGTCGTGATTTTGAAGCAAACCAAGTGGACCACGCATTTTCAACACACCGCTCTCCTGGTTCAACCATCAAACCAATCTTGGTGTACGCACCAGCGATTGAAAACAACTTGATTTATCCAGCAAGTATCGTTCCGGATACAAAAATTAGTATTGCACAAGGAAACGGAACTTACTGGCAACCAACAAACTATGGTAACTCAATTACGAACCAATTCTTAACGGTTCGTTACGCACTGTTCAAATCATTAAACAACCCTGTTATCAAGATTTACCAAGCAATGCTTCAAAAAGGAATCAACGCTGGTCAATACTTGAAGAAAATGGGAATTACTGAAGGTATCGGTGAAGATGAATATCAAAATATCGCCCTTTCAATCGGTGGTACAAGAACAGGTCCTTCTGTAAGAGAACAAACAAGTGCCTTTTCTACACTGGCAAATGGTGGTGAACACCACGAATCATACTTAATCGAAAAGATTGAAGACTCACGTGGAAATATCATTTACCAACACGAAGATAAATCAGAACGCGTCTTCTCTAATGCAACAGCATTCTTAACAACAAACATGTTACAAGATATCGCAAACTCTACTATCTTCTATGATATTAAAGGAAATATGGGCTTCAGTTCTGATTTAGCTGGTAAAACTGGTACATCAGAAAACGAGATTGACAACTGGTTTGTGGCTTACACACCAACTGTTACTCTAGGTTCTTGGATCGGATATGATAACTTCTATAATGCACGATACCCTATCTCAGGCTCTGACGGTTATGGCGAACCAACCATGCGAAGCCAACGTCAATGGACAAACTTAATGAGAGCTGCATATGAAGCAAATCCTGAATTAATCGGCAAGGAAACCACCTTTACTCAACCAGACTCTGTATATCGTGATTCTGTAGTATCAACAACTGGTACAAAAGCAGGTTCATTTAAAGCAGAAAATGGTGGTACGTACTCGATTGGTGGTTCAATGACTACTGATTGGTTCAAGAAGGACTTCCCTCCTATGAATCCAAAATACGACTTTATGGTAGGTGCGACTCCAGAAGAATTAAGTCGATTCTGGAATAAATCTTCTTCTAGTGACAAGAAAAAAGAAGAGAAAAAGAAAGAAGAAAAGAAACCTGATTCTACTCAGTCTCCTACAACTCAAGCACCTTCATCTCAAGCTCCTGCAACAACTCAAGCGCCTGCATCTCAGGCTCCTGCAACAACGCAGGCACCATAACGTTACACAAACGAAAGGCTGGACAATTATCCAGCCTTTTTAGTTCCTTCTATTATATAGAATAAACAAACAGCCTATCTTATGTGATAGGCTGTTCGTTTATTCTTACTTAGTTGTATTTCGTAACTCAATCTTGTAAGGTAATGTGATTTCAGATTCAACAATCTCTTCTTTGTTCATAATCTTCGTCAATAGACGCATTGCTACCGCACCGATATCATATAAAGGTGGTGCAATTGTAGAAAGGATTGGACGTGTCATCTTCGTTAATTTAGAGTTATTGCTTGAGATGATTTCGAATTTCTCAGGAACCTTAATTCCTAAGTCGATTAATCCATTTAATAATCCTACAGAAGTTTCGTCGTCTGTTACGATTGCAGCAGTGACGCCTGCTTTATGAATACGTTCTGCTACTGATTCACCAGCATGGTATGTCAATGGCACTTCGTATACTAATTTCGGATTGAATTTAATACCCGCCTTGTCTAAAGCAGCTTTATATCCTTCTAAACGGAAGTCCACTGAAGCAATATTTTTCAATGCAGCTGTTACGAACGCTACTTTCTTATGGCCATTCTCAATTAATGTTTCAACGGCTTCTTGAGTTGCTTCTTTATAATTAATATTAACAGACGCAATTTCATGTTCCGCATCCATTGTTCCTGCTAAAACGATTGGTGTTTTAGAACGAACGATTTCTGCTCGTAATTCAGGTGTTAAATGGTTCCCCATATATAAAATACCATCTACTTGTTTTGACAACAATGTGTTTAACACTTGAATTTCTTTATGATTATTTTGGTCTGAGTTCGCTAGAATAATGTTGTATTTATACATTGTCGCAATGTCATCAATCCCACGCGCTAAGCTAGCAAAGTAAAGGTTTGTGACATCAGGAATAATAACTCCAACTGTCGTAGTTTTTTTACTTGCAAGTCCACGAGCAACGGCATTTGGTCGATAATCTAATTCATCAATAACATCTAGCACTCTCTTACGAGTTGCTGGTTTTACGTTAGGGTTTCCATTTACTACACGCGATACTGTAGCCATGGATACATTGGCTTCACGAGCAACATCATAAATCGTAATTGTTTGCTTTTCCATCTACAAATCTCCTTTGTGCATCTTTTCATCTATTCTTAGGGTAGCACTTTCATAATTCTTTTGCAAGCGTTTAACAACAATTTTCATATATTTTTTGAAACTATTTACATTATTGATGTAATAATATGCTACAATAGAATCAAGGAGATGAAATTATGAAACTAAACCCTACTTTTATGCAATTGGAAAATGAAATGAAAGAAAAACAAAATCCGATTGTTTTTATCCAAAATCCTGAGACCATTCGTCTTTTAACAAAATTCTCGACAGAGCCACACGAACGAATTGTAGCTCTCGTATATACACCAGGAAATACTCCGCTACTCTTCGTTCCAGCATTAGAACATCAAGTCGCTCAAAAAGCGGAGCCTGACTTTATCGTGAAGAGTTATCAAGACCATGAAGATGGTTGGAAACTGTTATCAGATGCCATTAAGGAATGCTTCCCGCCCAAAGAGAACTTTGCAGTAGAAAAAGTGGACTTCTCACTCTTTGCTGCTGAACAATTACAAAAGCACTTCCCTGGTATTCAATTCTCAGTAGACTTAACACCAATCGTGCAACAACTTCGTCTCGTAAAAGACGCCGAAGCCATTGATAAGCTTGTCTACTCAGGAACCTTTGCCGATAAAGCCATCGAAATCGGAAAGAAAGCCTTGAAAGTCGGCATTAGCGAACGCGAAGTCGTTGCCATTATCGAATTCGAAATGAAAAAACTAGGGGTTTCTCAAATGAGCTTTGATACAATGGTGCTCTTTGGAGACCACGCTGCAGACCCTCACGGCGAACCTGGAGACCGTACTCTTAAAGAAAACGAATGGGTTCTCTTTGACCTAGGAACAATGGTCGATGGTTACTCCAGTGACATTACACGTACGGTCTTCTTTGGAAGTGACAGTGCGAAAGACCCACGCCACCAAGAAATCTATGACATTGTTCAAAAAGCACACGATACAGCTATCAAAGCGGTAAAACCTGGTATGAAAGCTAGCGAAATTGATAAGATTGCTCGTGACATTATCGCAGAAGCTGGATACGGTGAATACTTCATCCACCGTCTTGGACACGGAATTGGACAAAGCGTTCATGAGTTCCCTTCGATTATGGAAGGAAATGATATGGAACTCGTTGAAGGAATGTGCTTCTCTGTTGAACCTGGCGTTTATATTTCAGGTGACTACGGTGTTCGTATTGAAGACTGCTTAGCCGTTACAAAAGATGGCGCCAAACTCTTCACATCTGTTAAATACGATTTCTAAATAACAAAAGAAAAAGCCTGGGGAAATCCCCCAGGCTTTCGTTGTTTAAAAATGAAATTAAGCTTCTTCTTTAACGTCTTCAGCTTTTTCTTTAACGTCTTCAGCTTTTTCTTTAACGTTTTCTGCTAATTCAGCAACCACTTCAGCTGATTCTTCTTTGTGTTTAGCAAAGTTTTCTTTTACTTTACCAACTGTTTCGTTAAATTGACCTTTTAAGTTTTCAGTTTGAGCTGCAACTTGTTCTTTTAAGTTAGCTGCTTGTTTAGAAACTTGTTCTTTTAATTGGCCAGCTTGTGATTGTAAGTTAATACGAATATCATTTGTTGAAGTTTTAGCTACTTCTGCGAATTCACACCCTTTTGCACGTGCGATTTCACCATATTCTGATAATTGTTCTTTATAGCGATCTGCTTCTTTCGCTAAGTCTTCACGTAATTCTTTACCTGATTTTGGTGCAAATAATAAAGCTGTTACTGCTGCTGCAGATGCTCCGATAAATGCTCCTAATAAAAATCCACCTGATTTACTCATGTTCAACACTCCGTTTCGTTATTTTACTTTTTTCTTCTTTGAAAGAATTGTTCTTCCAAAATTAAATGCCGCAACTGCACGGCTTGTTTTTGAAAGCTTCACTGCTTTTGTTGCTAGATTACGAGATGATGTATTTACATCAGAAATCGTCACACCTAAATCGCCTGCCGCTATGAACAACGGATTTGTCGCTTTAAGTTTGCCGTTCACGTCATCTACGAGTACATTTGCTTTATTTAATAGTCCCTCAACTTCAATTGAAAGGCTATCAACATCTTTTGTAATGACTTCTAATGAATGATTCACGTTATCAACGGTTTTATTTAATCTTGATAAAATCGGTGATACTTTGACAATTACAAAAACCACTAATGCTAATAAAGCACATGCAGCAATTAATGCAGCAATCTCAACACCTGTCATTGAGCCATTCCTCCAATCTTATAGTATAAATTAATGATAACACTTTCTAGAAAAAAATACCATAAAATTATTACTTGAAACTGCACTACTTTCAATCATTTTTTACATATGGTACACTAATTTTATTACTAATAAAGGGTGACAATTATGCACAATATCTTATGGATCGATTCCATCTCAAATTTCTTTACCAATTACTGGGATTCTTTTGATTGGGAATCCATTTTATCGAATGTCTTTACGAAATTATTATCATTAATCTTATTATTCTTAGTTTTCTACTTTGGGAAGAAGTTTCTACATTTTCTATTTAAGAAAACCATTCTCTCCTCTGTAAAAATTGTAGGTCAAAACGAAAATAGACAAAAGACGATTGTGAAGCTCTTAGAAAATATGCTCGATTATTTCCTATACTTCATCTTAATCTACTGGATTCTCTCCATTATTGGTGTTCCAATCTCTAGCTTACTCGCTGGGGCTGGAATCGCTGGGGTTGCTCTTGGTCTTGGCGCACAAGGTTTCCTATCAGATGTCATTAATGGCCTCTTCATCCTACTGGAACGCCAATTCGAAGTTGGAGACGCCGTTCTCATTAACAACATCGCTGGTAATATTGCGAGCGTCGGGATCCGTACCACACAAGTTCGTGGATACGACGGAACACTTCACTACATTCCAAATCGTAATATCACGGTTGTCAGCAACCAATCCCGTGGAAACATGCGTGCTCTAATCGAATTACCTTTAAATAGTAACGTGGATTTAAAATCCGTTTACTCCATCATTGAAAACATTAATAACCAATATACAAGAACCGACGAAGCACTAACAGCACCACCAAAAATCATTGGACCACAAACTAAGCCGAATGGTCAATTTGTATTCACCATCGCTCTAATGACAAAAAACGGTTTACAACAAGCTACCTATCAACGCTATTTAACGCTTTATCAAGAAGCACTACTAAAACAAGGCATCGACCTCTCATCACCCATCATCCCATATACAACCAACTAAAAAAGAAGGCCTCGCGCCTTCTTTTTTTCGTAGGATGCAGTTTCTACGTTCCCTTTCCTTGTATTATATGCGGAATGGTACATCACTTACCTGCATTATAAAAAATAAGCTACAGCAATTCCGAGGAATTCTATAATAGCAATAATGGGAATACGCATAAAATGCGAATTACTGGTGCTTGAAAATTTATTTTCTAGCGCCAGTTTGAGGCTTTTAAGGTGCAAGACCAAGGCTTGCACCGGTGCCCAATTATAGCTATTATCTAGAATTCCTAAAAGAAAATCGCTTTGTGCTCTAACCAACTCAATACGAAACTTCCAAATGGGATGCAGTCCCTTTCTCACTTCACCTCTCGTTCTTACGGAACGGTACATAAACTCACTCAAATTTTAATAAACCAATTACAAAAGAGTCCTTTGGATAATGTAGTAATCATCGTAGCGTTGTGTAATCGATGCGAATTACTGGTGCTTGAAAATTTATTTTCTAGCGCCAGTTTGAGGCTCGATAGGAACTGAGACGTAAGGCTCAGTCCGGTACAGCTACAAATGATTACTATATGAATATCCAAAGGACTCTAAAGTAATTGGTTTATTTAGTTTTTTCTTTTTCCACAAAATCATATTCGCGGGTGAGTTCATGTACCATGAAGTTGATGCGCTTTAAAAGCTCCTTCCTCGTCACAATCCCCACAAACTCATTCTCCTCATTCCCAATACAAATAAAACTCTCATCCACAAGTTCATTTAACACATCTTCCACTTGCGTATCCTGATGAATGATTGGGAACTCCGTACGCATGACTTCACGTACTTTGTATTTTCCTAACTGATTCATATGAATTTGCTCCACACCCGTGATTTTGTGTAAAATCATCGCCAGTGAAATCAGACCTACAATTTTATTTTCCTTGTTCAGTACAGGAATCAGTGAATAACGTACATTCGTTAAAACAAGCATCGCGTGTTCTAAAGTATGGTCATCTTGCAGGATAGCTACTTTTTCTGCATCGATAAAAAGTTTATCACGATCTTCTAGTAGTAACTCTTGAATTCTTTTATGAATCAAGTGTAAAACCTCCCTCATTCGTCCATGTATAATCAAAAACTAATCCATCTAACACTTCATGCTTGGTTGTATAGTACGTTAAGCGTAATTTGTCTTTCGAAAGAATATCGATTACTGCATACGACGGCGTACCTTCATAGCTACCACGCGGATAATTCGTTGAGCCTGAGTTGATACATGGGACTCCATTAACATTTTCCGCGTTCAGCTTGTGCGTATGTCCATATAAAGCGACAGCCGCTCCTTTTTCCTTAGCAGCATTCGCTAAATACTCACGCCCTGTATTCACATATTCAAAATGACCATGCGTTACAAAGAATGTGATTCCTTCTACCGTGAACACTTCAAAACGAGGATACTCCATATCATAATCACAATTTCCAGTGACGCGAATGCAATGGGCTAAGCGTGCATCTTGGTATGGAAACTCTGAATCTCCCGTATGCACAAATGTCACATCACTGCCTGCAAAGTGGTCGAAAATACGTTTAAGCGTCAATTCTTGTCCGTGATTATCACTAACAATTACAATTTTCATTTTGATTCCTCCGTCTGCTGTAAAGCATGAGTCCATTTTTCCCATTCTCCAACAAGCATTTCAATCGCTCTGGCACGGTGACTAATCTTGTTTTTAATCTCCATTCCAAGTTCTGCAAAAGTTTTGCCGTATTCAGGAACTAGGAATAGTGGATCATATCCAAATCCGCTCTCTCCTGCTGGTAATGTCGCAATTTGTCCTGGACACTCTGCTTGAACAACAAGTGATTCAGTATTTGGTGCAGCCAGTACTAAACAACAAGTGAAGTGAGCCGCACGCTCTTCTCCAACGAGTCCTCCAAGTTCTGATAAGAGTTTGGCGTTATTCGCCGCATCGCTCTTTGGCTCTCCAGCAAATCGTGCTGAATACACACCCGGTTGTCCGTCCAAAGCATCCACGCAGAGACCTGAATCATCTGCTAGTACAATTGTTTGCAGCTCATTGGCAATCGTTTCAGCTTTTAAGCGTGCATTTTCTTCGAAGGTTGTTCCAGTCTCTTCGACTTCTTCTAATTCTGGAAAATCTCGAAGGGTCTTTACAGAATATCCTTTTGGTTCAAAAATCTCCGCAAACTCTTTGGCTTTCCCGACATTATTCGTCGCTATCACGATTTCTTTTTTCAATTCGACGGGTTTTACTTCTTCTTTAAGTGTCACTTTTTTCACCTTCAGACCTGTTCGATTCAACCAATTTTCAGCAATCTCTTCAAAAAGACTTGCATCTCCAGTTGTATAAATTTCAAGCGTTGGATTTGGATTTGATTCAGGCGTTTCGCTTAATTTGCAATAATCTAATAACGCGCTCACGCTTGAGACTGTTTCTGCTCCTGAATCAATTAATGTAACGTCTGCTCCTACCACTTTTTGAATCGTTTGGCGAAGCAATGGGTAATGTGTACAGCCTAGAATGACTGTATCCACCTCGGTTCCTTCTAATGGACGTAAGGTTTCACGAACGACTTCTTCTGCTTCCTTTGTATCTGATTGATTACTTTCCACAATCGGCACAAATTTCGGACAAGCGATATCGAATACCTCAATATCTTTATTTTTGTCATGCATAGTCTTTGGATAGACTTTACTTGCGATGGTCGCGTTCGTTCCAAGAACTCCGATGCGGTCATTATTGGTTTGTTTAATGGCTGCAAGGCTTCCTGGTTGAATCACTCCAACAACTGGAATGGTTAATGTATTTTGTAATTCTTCTAGAACCACTGCAGTTGCGGTATTACATGCAATTACGAGCATTTTAATGTTTTTTTCTAGTAAAAATTGCACCATTTCTAATGTGTATTGGCGGATTTCTTCAACTGGTCGTGTGCCGTATGGGCAACGTGCTGAATCGCCAAGGAAGATCATGGATTCGTTTGGTAGTTGTTTGAGGGCTTCTTTGAGGACGGTAAGACCGCCAACGCCCGAATCGATAAACCCGATTGGTCTTTTCATGGTTTCTCAACCTTTCTTTCTTTAGTCTTCTATAGTATACCATAGTTCGTGCATCGCTGATTCAATTGTGGTTTGGTTTATGAAAAAGTTAACCAACAAAAGGGCACCTTCGGTGTTTGAACGAAAAGGCTTTGGAGGGTCTGTACTGCGTGCCTTTATCGGATATCTTCATAGTGTTTGTAATAGCTGTAGCGGTTCGAGCCGTGGTCTCTCACCTACTGAGCCTCAAAGCAGTAGTAAGGAATAAATTCCTAACTACTGCTAATTCTCATCAGTTACACTCGCTATTACTCACACTATAGAATCCAATAGGCACTTCGTTTGACTCCTCCAGCCTTTTCATTCAAACATTGGTACATTTAACTTTTTTTGAAATGCGACCAATAGACTAAAAAAGAAAGGGGAGAAACCTCCGCCCTAAACGAAAAGAACTCCTGATGTCAGGAGTTCTGAGATCAATTTTATTCTGGAGCGATGCTTTGGTGTTTTCTTGTAACGAGGATTTGAAGCGCCACTAGAATCACTAATGCTATAGAAATGGATTCCACTTTATGCGTTGTAATGATATTAAGAAATTCTAGAAAAGCTGTTACAAAACCTGGCATTTGGCCTTCACTAACTCGATTTCCAATACTTCCTCCAATTAATGCAGTAATCAAGCACACTAGAGCTAGGCCATAGATGCCTGTTTTTTGATTAAATTTATTAAGCACAATCCCAAGAACATTTGCAATTAGGTGAATGAGAACGACCTTAACGAAAAGGACTGCGATGCTAATCACGATATTTTCTGGGTCAAATAGATCCCCTAAGCGTGATTGAATCGTTACTGATCCTAATGAAACTCCATTTCTTAATGGAATTAATAAGGCGTAAATGAGTGTGATGATTCCAGAATCGACAAGAGTTTGGATGAATAAGCTTTCGATTTGTTCTTTTCTAGTTAATCCTAATTGGCTTTCTAGGCGGAATTGTTCAACGATATAGCCAATTCCAATGATTAAGATAATAAATGCAATTTCATTATCGAAGTAAATTGGGAAATAACTACCGAATGTGCTAAAGTCCCCATTTGCAAAAATCTTCATTAAGAAACTTGTAATAATCCACCAAATTCCTAAGAACATTAAAATTGTTTTCCATCTTCTAGCTAATCCCATGCTGACAACTGATAATAAACGGTTCATCTTATTCATTCTCCTTTCGAGTGATTGAGATAAAGTAATCTTGTAATGTTAATGGAGAAAACTCTAATCCAGGTTGTGCTTCTCCAATAGCACCAATCACTACGCTTCTTGTAAAGTTTCCGATTCGGTCTGTTTCAAGAACTTTCTTCTCGGCTACATATTCTTCTACTAATGTGGAAGCTCCACTAACGACGTATCCTTTACGAAGAACATCTTCCACTAACACTTCTTCTGTGACTACTCCATCTTTAATCACGATAACTTTTTCTAGAATGGAAGCAACTTCTTCGATTAAATGGGTTGCGATGACAAATGTACGAGGACGACGCGCATACGCTTCAAGCAACTTCTTATTGAAGATTTGGCGGTGGTTCGCATCCAGTCCAAGCACTGGTTCATCTAAGAAAATATATTCGCTAGGGTTGGCAAGTGCCAAGATAATCTTCATGATACTTTTATACCCTGTTGAAGCTTTTGAGTATTTTCCCTTCACATTCACATCGAACACTTTGATAAGGTCCTCCGCAAATTCCATATCAAATTCTGGGTAAGTCCCTTGATAGATAGCAAGGAGATCTTTGAATTTATATTCTTGCGGGAACCAGTTATCCGAACTAGATAAGTACACTTCATGCATCGCATTTGGATTCTTATGAAGGTCAACCCCATCAAGAGTGATGTCCCCGCTTGTCTTTTCGATACGGCGAGCAATCATATTCAGCACTGTACTCTTTCCGGCACCATTTCGTCCAAGTAACCCGATGATACTTTCTGGTTCAATCGTGAACGTTGCTCCTTTCACCGCTTCTTTTTTGGAATACTTCTTCTTTAAATCTTTGACTTCAATACTCATTATTGGAAGCCTCCTTCGATGATTTTTACTAATTCGTCTTTCGTAATGCCGAGCGCTTGTGCTTCTTTTAAGAAGTTTGGCACCATTTGATTGGCAAATTCATTTTGCTTCTTGCTTAAGATAATTTTTCTGGCCCCTTCTGCTACAAACGTTCCGAGACCTCTTCGTTTTTCAAGTATTTGTTCGCTCACGAGTAAGTTCATTCCTTTCAATACCGTTGCTGGATTGATTTGATATCCTGTGGAAATCTCAGTTGTCGACGGTACTTGATCTCCTTCTTTGTAGACTTCATGGAAGATTTCTTCTTCCAGTTGATTCGCTACTTGTTGAAATAATGGGATATCACTTTGAAAATCAAATTTCATAACGCACCTCCTTGTTTATGATCACTTTGTGTTAATTGGTTAGTTACTTGTGTAATTAACTATAAAACTAAACAAGAAATTTGTCAACACCTTTTCAAAAATATTTTTTAGCAAAATAAAAAAACGCCTGACACACCAAGGGTAAAACCTTGATATATCAAGCGTTTGGAGACTTTAGATTTTATAAATATTTTTCTAAAATTTCTTCTAATTGTTCTTTAGCATGGTAGCCAACCACTTTATCAACGACTTCGCCGTCTTTTTTGATAAGTAATGTTGGGATACTCATAATGCCAAATGCACGAGCTGTTTCTGGGTTTTCGTCAACGTCTACTTTTGTAAAAGTGACTTTATCTCCCATTTCTTCGTCTAATTGGTCGATTACTGGACCTTGCATACGACATGGACCACACCAAGTTGCCCAGAAGTCTACTAAGACTACTCCATTTTTAGTTTCTTCTACAAAGTTTTTATCTGTTAATGATTTTACCATTCGAATCATCCTTTCCTTTTTCTACAAACCTAGTATAGCAACCCGTCGGAAGGTGACCAACTATTCTGCTCACGGTCTACTTAAAGGTAACGATGGTCGCTCCATTTCCACCCGTATTCATCGGTGCAAATTCAAAACTTGCAACAGAACGGTGGCTACGAAGCACCTTATGAACGCCTTGCTGGATGGCTCCTGTTCCACGTCCATGAATAATCGTCACGCGTGGATAATTCGCAAGAATAGCTGCATCCAGATATAACTCTAGATCCTTCATCGCTTCTTCGTATCGTTTTCCACGAAGGTCTAATTCAGAAGAGACGTGACTACTACGTGCACTCTTCACGATAACTTGTTGCTTCGCCTCTTGTGCTTCAGCAATCGGAGTGAGGTCTTCAACGGCAATCTTCATCTTGATGATTCCCATTTGAACCACCCACTCCTGGTCATTCACTTTTTCAACAAGCGTACCGCGTTGGCCAAATGAAAGAACCTCGACACTTTGTCCAACTTGCAGCGCCTTCTTTGCTTTTTCCTTGCGAAGTACCTTGTTCTTCTTCAAGGCTTGCTCATGCTTCAAGTCTTTCAACGCCGTTTTCTTCTCAATCATCTCATGCTCTTTAACGGTACTTTGCTTACTTCTTAATTGAAGTTCACGAATTTCAGATAAAATCTTATCCGCATCATCTTGACTCTGTTCAATTAACGTATTTGCCCGTTCTTTCGCTTCTTCTAAGAGACGTGCTTTATTGGCTTGGAATTGTTCCGTTTCGCGTTGTAAGTCCGCAAGTAATTGCGTACTCAACTCTAACTGATGACGCATCTTATCGGCATCACGTTGCGCACGGCGACGTTTTTGTTCCAAGTCACTAATCATCGCATTCAAGTCTTGGTCTTCTTCAGATAGAAGTCCGCGTGCTTGGTCGATAATGACAGATGGTAACCCAAGACGTTTGGAAATATCAAAGGCATTACTACGCCCTGGAACCCCTAGTAAGAGTTGGTAAGTTGGTTGAAGGGTATCCCCATCAAATTCCATACTCGCATTAATCGTCTTAGGACGGTCATAACCGTATGCTTTCAACTCTGGATAGTGCGTTGAGGCAATCACATAACTTTGCTTACTTGCAATATAATCGAGAATCGCAATCGCAAGAGACGAGCCTTCTTGTGGGTCTGTCCCTGAACCAATTTCGTCGATTAAAAGTAAACTCTTATCGTTGATTTGTTTCAAAATAGACACGATATTCGACATATGAGAGGAGAACGTCGATAGGTTTTGCTCAATCGATTGTTCATCTCCAATATCTGCAAAAATCTCCGTAAAGACTCCCACGCGGCTATTTTCACCAGCAGGAATATACAGTCCCATCTGTGCCATCAGTTGAATGACACCGACCGTCTTCAAGAGAATGGTTTTCCCACCCGTATTCGGCCCTGTAATGACAATCGCTTGATACTCTTCTCCAAGAATAATATCGTTTGCTACAGCCTTCTCACGGTCCAATAGTGGGTGCCACGCTTGCCAGATAGCAACGTAATTATTCGCATCGATAATCGGTTCCGTCGCCTTCAATTCATGGGCATATAAGGCTTTGGCATTCACCACATCCAGGCGCGCCAATACATAATGGTTTTGATGCAATGAATTCGTATATGGCATGAGTTTTTGAGACAATTCCCAAAGAATTCGTTCTACTTCACGCTTCTCTTGAATTTGATACTCACGAAGCTTGTTGTTTAAATTCACGACTGCTTGTGGCTCCATAAAGAGCGTTTGACCCGTTGCACTTTGGTCATGGACCGTTCCGCCAAAGACAGATTTATACTCTGCCTTTACAGGAAGTACATAACGGTCATTACGAATCGTGATAATATTGTCGCTTAAATACTGCGCATTTTTCCCTGTGAGGTATTGATCCATTTGACGACGAATCTCTTGTTCCGTCTTTTGAATCCCCACACGAACCCCATGCAAGGTTGGAGACGCGCTA
>CALHVK010000121.1 GCA_938039195.1 uncultured Carnobacteriaceae bacterium | reverse complement strand
TTAAGAATACAAGAGATAATGTACTACCTCCACCACCGAAGTTACCGAAGAAGTCACTAAATGGACCAGTGATAACGTTTGGTAATGGTTGACCTGCTTTGAAAGCTTCTAAGTTTTCATTTGTCAATACAAGATAGATTGGTTTAAATACTGTATTCGTAACAGCTGGTCCGTTAATACCGAAGAACCAGAATAGTGTTGATAGGAATTGAGAAACTGGTTCAAATAATACACTTTGTCCAAATCCTACTAAAGGTGCTTGAAGCACTTTATAAATAAATGTATGCGCATATTGAAACTCTGTTAATGAGAAAATTAAATACATTGCAAATGCAAAGAACATCGCAAATGCACTAGGAATTAAAGCGGCAAATGATTGATAAACTGCTGGTGGTACTGCATCCGGCAATTTAATAACCCAGCCTTTTCTTTCAATTGTAACGAAGATTTTTACAGAGATAATTGCTGTTACCATTCCTAAGAAAACGCCAGAAGAACCTAGATGAGTAAATGCAAAACCGTTAAATGAACGTCCTGCTTCATTCACAAAAGCTGGGTGAACTTTTGGAGTCATGATAAGGAAGCAGACAAGTGATAATGCTGCCCCTGCAATGGCATCACTTTCTAATTGTTTGGCATAAGAATAACCGATACCAATTGTCCCTAAAACTGCTAAAATACTAAATGTTGAATCAATCACGGCATCCATAGAGTTTTCCCAACCATTGCCGAAGAATTGCGCCATAAAGTCGCTATACCCTGGTACTGGGAAGTTGGCAATTACAAGGAAAATGGATGCTACGATAATTAATGGTGTACCGACTAAGAACCCGTCACGAATCGCAACTAGCACCTTATTCGTGCTCAAACGTTCTGCCACGCGGCCCATCGTGTTTTCTAAACCTGCAAACATTGTACTAACCTCCTATTGTTCTTTTTTAGATTTTAATAATTGAATGGCACGTTTTAAGATACGTTCGCCATCTGCATTTCCGTAGTCTTCAAGATTGATGACATCGACAGGAACTCCCATCGGATCGTATTTTGCATGAACCGCATTGAATTTGAATTTCACTTGAGGTCCTAACAAGATTACGTCTGGATGATATTGCTCGTAGATTGTATCAATATTGCGATCTGGAAACGCTTTAATTTCTAGCGGCAAATTATGCTTATCTGCTACGTCTTGCATTCTGCTAGCCACTAGACTGGTTGACATCCCCGCACTACAAAATAGATAAATTCTTTTCATTTTCATTTCCTCCTTCCGTTTCTATTTAATACTTTCAATCCGTTCATAAAGGGCGATAATTTCTTCTGCTGTAATTTTAAGAAATTCCGCATTCATCAACTGGTCTTCTGCATGGACCAGTAAGAGCGAAAATGGCACCGGCTCACCGGATGTTTCTTGTTGTAATAATCCAAAGTGCGCTTCATGCCCTTCTGCATGATATTTATCTCCTTCTTCAATACAACGGCGCGCTTCTTCGAAATGTCCTAAACGCGCTTCTTGCACCGCCTCCATAAAACTGGATTTTGCTGCACCTAGTGCGCTAATCATCTTAAAACACACTAGCTCAATGCCTTCCATACGATTTCCTCCTTCCTTATCGAATCGCCTGAATAAACGACTCTACATTTTTTGCTTCTAATAAACACATCATTTTGTCCGGGGAGTCCAGTTGCTTCCCGAGCCATCGTAAGAAGAGTTGCATGAATTCCATATCCTCTTCCTTCAACGCGAGTAAAATTACGAGTTTCACTGGGAAATGATTCCACTGAATCGGCTCTCTTAATACCGCGATTGAAATCATCGAGCGCTTGCTAGATGGATGCAACGGATGCGGAATCGCAATCGAATAATCGAAGTCCGTCGAAGAGAGGCTTTCGCGTTTCAAGACCGATGGTAGAAAGTCCTCATTCACGATTCCTGCTGCTTCTAAGCGCGAGCCCATTTGCTGTAGAATTTCTCCTCGGCTCGTAGCCTCCACGTCAGCATAGAAGAAAGCTTCATCCATCAACTGACCAATTTGCGTGCGAATCGTTTCACTCATCTTCTGAGTCTCGAGTTGATTCATCACTTTAATCAGTTGAATTTCATCTTGTGTATTGAAAAATAGTCCTAATCGAACGACTGGAATCGCAACGGGTGGTTCCAGTTGCTCGAAGGTAATGAGTAAATCCGCTTCGTAAAAGTCCGTCACTCCTGTAGTAAACGTCGCTTCTTCTGCGACAAACTCCATCCGATGTTGGAACTGCTCCTTCAATCGTTCGACACTTCCAGCAATCAGTGGATATTGCGTATTTGCAATCAGGACCGCGCGTAATTTCGCATTGGTCGCTCCTTGCATATAGGCGGCTCCAATATGCAGTGCAAGGAATCCAATTTCCTCTTCGGTAATCTGACATTGCAGCTCGTTCATTAAATACTGACTCACGGAAACGGCCGTATCAAACACCAACGGATATTGTCGTTTAAAAGTTTGTACATAATGATTCGGTAAGCTTAGGTTCATCTGTACTCGTTCGAGCAGCCCTTGCAAGTGTAATTGGAATCGCACCTTGAATTCCTTTTGATCCACAAAAGAGATACCCATTCGTTTAAAGAGCATCTCATCAATCTTTCTCGTCAATTTCTCCAGGTCGATTTTCTCGCCCTTAAAGTAGACATCCGATTGAATCACACTGGAATTATGATAGGCCTTTAAGAGTTTTGCGTAGGAAAGAATTTCTCCTTCCGGAATCTCTTTATCGCCAAGAATTTCTTTAAAAATCGACCGAACAATCGTCGCTTCGACTTCCAAATCTACTTTTTCTACAACACTCTCTTGCACCGTTTGTCCATGACGGATTCGTTGTAAGACTAATCCTAAATGCAATAATAGAAACGGCATGAGTGTTTTACGAATCGAATAGCGAAACTCCTTCAATTTTTCCCATATAATCGTCTCAAAATGTGCTAAATCCAGCTCTGG
Organism: uncultured Carnobacteriaceae bacterium; assembly: GCA_938039195.1. Classification (GTDB taxonomy): domain Bacteria; phylum Bacillota; class Bacilli; order Lactobacillales; family Aerococcaceae; genus Granulicatella. The sequence goes on along the minus strand of CALHVK010000121.1, from coordinate 350 downwards.
ATATACATTCGCGAGCTCTGTGATATTCAAGAAGTCTTCGTTTAATTCTTTCTTCAGCAGTTCTCGATACAATTTTCGCTTACTGGCTTCTGGCCCTTCTAACATCAGCGAACCGTTTCTTGTAACCAGGTACAAACCGTCGTATTCTTCGAGCTGTTTTTGGACACGAATGCGGTCTACATCAAACGTTTTAGCGCTTACAAAACATTGTTCGCAAAAACCTTCGATGGAAACGCCCTCCCCATTGAACAAGAGTTGCTTTAATAAGTTTGCGCTTCTTTCTGCGCTATCTTGCGGGGTTCGTAGTAAACTTTCTGGATCGACATATCGATTTTGTTGGAAAGCCACGA
>CALHVK010000120.1 GCA_938039195.1 uncultured Carnobacteriaceae bacterium | reverse complement strand
ATCCGCTTTAATGGATACAGATGATAATTCTGTACCGTAAGTACCTGCTTTAAGGTAAACTTTATTGACATCAGCTAAAGCGTTCTTGACAGCTTCTGGAACGACTTCTGTGCTAAATAAAGATTGTCCATTATTTGTAGCATTTAATTGACCGTCTTTCTTGTAAACGATAGATAGGTGGTTTTCTTCACCTACATTCGGTGCTTCTACACGAGTCTTGCTATACCATGTGTTTACACCTGGTCCTTTGTATTGCCAGAACCAACCGCCCTTGTCATACCCTACAAAGATATTGTTGTCATTATCTTTATATTTTAGATATACCCCAAAGCGAGTTTCAGCTGGAGGAGTGTTTGCCTTAAACGTTAAGTCAACGCTTACATTTCCTTCCGCATCCGCTTGTAAGCCAGCTTTTTCAAATAAAGCTTCGTTTGCTCCATTGTCGTTTCTATCAGTTGAAGTTAATTTGTTGTAGCGTACTCCGCCTTCTTCAACGACTTCAACATTCCCTTTCACACGGCTTACTGAGTCCCACTCTTTTTTCACTTCGGCTCTTGCTTCACGAGTTTCACCAGTCGCTTCACGAGTTTCACCTGTTGCTGCTTCTGCTGGTTTTTCCTCAGTTGGTTTAGCTTCAGCAGGCTTAGCTTCAGCAGGTTTAGCCTCCTCTTTTTCGGTTGCAGCTTCAGTAGCTTTTTCTTCTACTTTATCAGTTGCCTCCGTGTTTGCAGCTTCATTAGAAACTGCTTCTTTTTCTTCTTTTGGCGCTACTTCAGTTGCAGTGGCACCAGATTCTACTGCTGGTTTCTCATCAGCAGTGGCCGCCGCCTCACTTGGCGTGTTTTCTACGGCTGTCGCTACTACCTCTGTTGCAGCAGCTTCAGTTGCAGAAACTGGTTGAAGTGTGCCAAAAAAGAAAGCACCGATGATAACTGAACATGTACCAACAGTGAGCTTTCTAATAGAGAAGCGCTGTCTCTTCTCCATATTTTGACGATTATACATAATACCCCTCCTTGATTTGTAAAAACGTTTACATAATTAATTTTAGCACTTCCTTTGCGATGCCACTTGGACTTTTTTGCTCTTTACTAGTACTATTTTGTTCTTTTTAAAACGCTTTCATAGTTTCTTCAAAGAAATAACGGAATTAAATCAAAAAGACTCCTAGCAACCTTTGCTAGGAGTCTTCTTTTCGTTATTTTTGTCCCATATCTTTCACTTTCATAATACGAGTGATACTTGCTCTCTCGTTTTCTTCAAGTTTCATTTCGATAAAGTAAATCGTTTCTTCTAATTGTGGGATCAATCGATATTCAAGGGCGTTTACACGTCGTCTTGTTTTCTCGATTTCATCTGCTAGCAATTGACAAGTTTTTTCAATCTCGGTCAATTCTAGCAATTCATTTAATACATTTGAGATTTGTTCTACAGAATCATCAATCTCACTGTTCGAGTTTAAGTAACCATATTTAAAGTCACTTTCCTCCGTTTCATCTTTCACTGTGAAATGCATTTCTGGAACATATACACTCATAATGTTCTTTTCTTGAAGGTCCAAGGATACGCTTTGTGGTGGAATCGCCACAAGTTCTTCGATAAACGCTTCTTCCAACGTTGCTTTTGCAAGAACGAAGCTCTTCATCCCTTCCACAAGACGACCTTCGACCGCCTCACGTAACGCATTATTTTTTCGAATTAATTCGATGAACTGACGCATTAACTCATCTTGTTTATCCTTTAGGAGTTTATGCCCCCTTTTCGACACGACAAGACGATGCTTTAATTTTGTCAACTCCATACGGGTTGGTTTGACATTCAATCGTGTCAAAGGAATCACTCCCCTTCCGGAAGGTATTCATCTAATAACTCATCCTTAATACGTTTCAATTCCGTACGTGGAAGGATTGATAAGAGTTCCCATCCAAGGTCCAATGTTTCTTGAATAGAACGGTTCTTGTAGAAGCCTTGTCCAACATATTCACGTTCGAAACGTTCAGTGAATTCTACATATTTCTTATCTGTTTTCGATAATGCAGATTCCCCTAATACAACGGCAAGTTCTTTAGCTTGTTTACCAGTTGCATAAGCCGCGAATAATTGGTTCATCGTTGGCGCGTGGTCCTTACGAGTCTTTCCTTCACCTGAACCTTTATCTTTTAGACGAGATAATGAAGGCAATACGTTAATTGGAGGTTGAATCCCTTGTTTATCAAGAGCACGGTCCAAAATAATTTGTCCTTCTGTAATATATCCTGTTAAGTCAGGGATTGGGTGAGTAATATCATCTTCAGGCATTGAAAGGATTGGAATTTGCGTTACAGATCCCGGTTTCCCAACAATACGTCCTGCACGTTCGTAGATTGTAGAAAGGTTTGTATATAAGTAACCTGGATATCCACGACGTCCTGGAACTTCACGACGAGCCGCTGAAATTTCACGAAGCGCTTCACAGTAGTTGGTCATGTCTGTCATGATAACCAGTACGTGCATTCCTTTTTCAAACGCTAAGTACTCAGCTGTTGTAAGAGCGATTTTTGGAGTCGCAATACGTTCAATTGCTGGGTCGCTAGCAAGATTAAGGAACATCACTGAACGGTCAATCGCCCCTGTCTTACGGAAGTCTTCCATGAAGTATTCCGCTTCGTCGAAGGTAATCCCCATTGCAGCAAATACTACTGCGAATTTTTCGTCACTGTTTAATACAGTCGCTTGACGCGCGATTTGGGCTGCTAACTCTTTGTGAGGAAGCCCTGAACCAGAGAATACTGGTAATTTTTGTCCACGAACAAGTGTGTTCAAGTGGTCAATAGCAGAAATCCCTGTTTGGATAAATTCATCCGGATAGTCACGAGAAACTGGGTTAATCGCTTGTCCGTTTACGTCTAAAGTCGCTTCTGGAAGGATTTCAGGACCATTATCCATCACGTTCCCCATTCCATCAAAAATACGACCAATCATGTCTTCAGATACGTTTAATGATAATGGTTTACCACGGAAACGTACTTTTGTATCACGAATGTTAATACCGCTTGGTCCTTCAAAAATCTGAACCATCGCTTTATCTTCGTTTACTTCCAGTACTTGTCCATGACGTAATTCACCATTTTGTAATTGGATTTCAACCAACTCATCATATTTAACGCCTTCGACTTGTTCAACCATCATTAAAGGGCCAACAACTTCACTAATCGTACGATACTCTTTAAGCATGTGTCATCCCTCCATGTTGAATTGTTTTTTCGATATCGGCTTTGATTTGCGCTTTAATTTCTTCAAAGCGTGCAATCTCAGCTTCTGGAATATATTTAGAACGAGCAATACGGTCACGTACTTCTTCTGTTCCATCCATAATTTCCGCATAGTAAGAACCAAGTTTCATCGCTTTACGAGCTTCTTTTTCAAACGTTAAGATAAGCTCTAACATACGATATTGTTTTTCGCGTGATGTAAATGTATCGACATCGTCAAACGCGTTTTGTTGTAAGAAGTCTTCACGAAGAGATTTCGCGATAGTCATTGTTAAACGGTCACGTTCAGATAATGATTCAAGACCCACTAAACGAACGATTTCTTCTAAGCTTGCTTCTTCTTGTAATGTGTTCATTGCATGTTGAACAAATTCAGACCAGTTCGAATGCACATTCTCATCCATGTATTTACCAACTTCTGGGTCATACAATGAGTAAGAAGTTAACCAGTTCATAGATGGGAAGTGACGTTTTTGCGCCAATGTTGCATCTAATCCCCAGAATACTTTCGCTACACGTAATGTATTTTGTGTAACTGGTTCAGATGTATCTCCCCCTGGAGGTGATACGGCACCGATAGCTGTGATCGTCCCTTCACGGCCATCACTACCTAATGTTTCAACACGTCCTGCACGTTCGTAGTATTCTGCGATACGGCTTCCTAAGTAAGCTGGGTAACCTTCGTCCCCTGGCATTTCTTCTAGACGTCCAGACATTTCACGAAGCGCCTCTGCCCAACGTGAAGTTGAGTCTGCCATGATAGCTACGTTATATCCCATATCACGGAAGTATTCCGCAATGGTAATTCCTGTATAAATAGACGCTTCACGAGCCGCTACCGGCATGTTAGAAGTGTTTGCGATTAAGATTGTACGTTCCATGATGGATTCGCCAGTTGTTGGGTCAATCAATTCAGGGAATTCGTTCAATACGTCTGTCATTTCGTTTCCACGTTCCCCACAACCTACGTATACTACGATATCCACGTCTGCCCATTTCGCGATTTGGTGTTGCACCACTGTTTTACCAGCTCCGAATGGTCCTGGTACAGCTGCTGCTCCCCCTTTTGTAACTGGGAAGAAAGTATCGATAACACGTTGTCCTGTTAACATTGGAACTTCCGTGTTTTTCTTTACTTTATACGGACGACCACGACGCACTGGCCAACGTTGAATTAAGTTGAAATCACGGACGCCTGATTCTGTTTCGATTTGGTACACTGTATCTTCAATTTTGAAGTTTCCAGCTTCCACTTTTACTAATTTACCTTTAACACCGTAAGGCACCATGATTTTATGTTGTACAACTTTTGTTTCTTGTACATAACCAATAATGTCTCCGGCTTCTACTTCTTGACCTACTGTTGCAGTAGGAATGAATTCCCACTCTTTTTCACGGTCAAGTGCATCCACGTTTGTTCCGCGGACTAAGAAGTCACTTTGTGATACTTCTTTAAATTTATTGAGGGGACGTTGAATCCCATCAAACATTTGAGATACAATCCCTGGCGCCAATTCAACAGATAATGCTTCCCCTGTTGTTTCGACGGGTTCTCCTGGTCCAATTCCTGAAGTTTCTTCATATACTTGAATGGATGCAATATCTTTACGCATTTCGATGATTTCACCGATAAGGCCTAGATGACCTACACGACAAATATCTTGAATATTCGCATCTTCCATTCCTTCAGCAGTCACAAGAGGACCTGATACTTTTACGATTCTTCCGATCTTCACTGAGGTACCTCCCTTAGTTTCGTGTATTGGTTGGTTATAAGATATTTTGTCCAACCGCTTTTTCAACATTTTCTTGAATTCTTGATTTTCCAATTCCTAAAGACCCTTTATGGTTCGGAATGAGAATGATGGCTGGTGAAATTTCCGCATCATAACGACGAATCGTTTCCGGAATTTGACTAGCGATTGCTTCCGTTACATAAATGATGCCGACTTCATCTTCAGCTAGTTCATCAATCATCCTACGTGCCGTTTGCGCTTCATGGCAAGGAAACACGTTAAATCCTAAAATTTTAAAAGGAAGGATGGAATCTTTGTCGCCAACTACGGCAATTTTATGAGACATAAACTGGTCGCATCCTTTCTCTTAATTGTTCTTCTGTAAACTCATTGTCCACACCGACTAGTAATAGACGGAGGTTTTTCACTTCCATCTCAAGCGCATGAATATACGCAAGACTTGGAAGTGGTCCAAATGGTTCAAAAGTAGCTTCTTCTAGAATTTGATGAATCAATTCTTCTTTTAATAATTCCAATGCAAAGACTGGATGTTCTTCCTGTTCTAAAATCGCAACAAACTTGTCATAGTATGGAACATGACGATAAAGGTCGATAAGCGCCTCTGTGCCCTTTTCAAGCACTTCGTCGATTAATAATGTCTTATCTACAGTACCTTCGCTAGACAATACCCCAATTAAGAATGAGCGTGATTGTTTTTGCTTTGTGGCACGAATTAAAGTCGTGATATTTTCCATATCAATCATAATGTTCACGATTTGATGGATGACCTCTTGATTCATTGTACGGTCGATGAGTCGAAGATGTTTGAAATAGTAGCGATCCATGAACACATCAGCCGCTTCGAGGCGACCAAAGTTTTCAAAATCGGCATACGCTTCACGAACCCCTTCAATCATGATTTCTGGTACATCGAGTGAATCTTGAGTTTCGACTAATTGATTTAAAGTATCGAAGGAATAACGTCCTAACGGTACACATAAATGTTTTAAGTCTTTTCCTGAGAACTTTGATTTCAGAAGAACTTTTAAATTATGGTAAGTGTAACGAATCGAGAATACATCAAGCAGTGATGCATCCGGAATGAGTTCTAACACCTCATCATAGTTGCGCTTCAAATGGGCATCTAGGACTGGGTCGAACTGTCTTGATTCAAGAACTTCTTGTACATCTACCTCATAACTTGTCTTTTGCAAGGCTTCTAATGCTTGTTGTAAGGATTTAGATACGAGAATCCCATTCAATTGTTCCTTGGACAGTAATTGCTGTTCAAGAATACGAACGGTCGTATTCACTCCTGAATAGGCTAAATCATTCATTCCATCCCTCCTTACCCAATGAATGCTTTTCTAGCTAAGATAGGTGAATATTCTTCTTTTAAATCTTCAATTAATGCTTCGAATAAATAGTTATATTCGATACCTTCTTGTTTCAACACAAATCCTGCTTTCTTTGGAAGCGTTGCTGCGTCGATGTGAACGAAGGCAAATTGCGAAGTTAGTGCGAGTTTATCTTCATCGCTCAAACGAGAAACGGTTTGTTCTCCAAAAGTAAGAGTTGTTTGTTGTTGTTTTGGTAATTTGCGAATAGCTGACTCGATAAAGAGACGTAATGTTTCCCCACTCCAGGTTGACATTACTTGTAGAACGTCCTCAAATACACTCTCAAGAAGTTCACGTTTGACGCGCAAGACTTCTTTTTTACTTGCGTTCAAAATAGTCTGTTGCTCTTTTTCGTATTGTGATTTTGCTTCTTGTTTTAATGCCGTTTTCTTCGCCATTTCTTGTTGCGAATATTGGGCATTCATTTGATTGATGCGTTCTTCTTGTTCTTTAGTAGCAACCTCAATTCGCTGCTTTGATTCTTTTTCTAAATCCGCTAGAATAAGTTGTTTTAGTTGCTCTAAATCTTTCAAGAATACCCCTCCTCTTAACCTTTGTTAATGATAATTAAGATAGAAGCAAGTAATCCTAAGATTGCGTAAGTTTCAACCATTGCGGCAAAGATAATCCCTTTAGTAGATTCTTCAGGTTTTTTCGCTAAAATTTGTACCCCTGCTGCTGCTACTTTACCTTGAGCAATTCCTGAGAATAAACCAGTGAATGCGATTGGTAAAGCTGCCATGAATAAGTATAAACCAGCTGCTAAAGTCATTGAAGCTGACATGTTAATCATGATGAAGAAGGCAACGATGAATCCGTAGATCCCTTGTGTACCAGGTAATAGTTGTAAGATTAATGCTTGAACGAATTTTTCAGGTTGTTCTTTAATTAAGGCAGCAGCTGCTTCACCGGCAATCCCTACCCCTTTTGATGATCCAATCCCTGAGAAGATAATGGCAATTGCCATCCCTAGAGCAGCAAAGATTTGCCCTCCACCATTTTCAGCGAAAAATGTTAACCAGTTTGTCATAATTATATTTCCTCCATTTATTCTGATTTCTGTTGTTTAATATCAACGTATTTTTCATATGTTTTGAACGGTTTTAATGCGTGGCCGCCGCCGTCGTAGAATTTACCAAAGAATTCAACGAACTGAAGACGTAAGCCGTGAACATAAGCCCCAAGGAATGAAAGGAAAATATTCAACCCTTGTAATGCTACGATTAAGAAGATCCCTGCTGTAAAGCGTGCAACTGGTGGAAGGAATCCTACCAACATATTGAACGCACTCGCGATACTTCCCCCTGATACAGCTAACGCCATTAAACGCGTATAACTCACGACGTCTGCTACGTATCCACTAATTCCGTACAAGTTATATAGACCGCTTGCCAAACCGCCCCACTTGTTTTCACTTGTTAAGACAGTTACGACTACAATCGCAACGGCTGCGATAATCGCAATCGATGAACCGATTGTCGCAATCCAAGAAATATTGAGTACCATTCCTCCTAAGACATAAAGAATGATTCCCGTAATAATCGCTAACCATCCAAGATGACTTGTATAGGCATCGGTATATGCTTTTTTCTTCAGATTTGAGTAAGCCCCTAGTGATAAGCCGACCATAATTTGAATAACCCCGAAGATAATCGATAAGATCATAATCGTAATGAGGTCTTTAGATAATGATAGTGGCTGGAATGGTAAATCCGCACCGAATGCTGATCCAAATACAATCCCCCAGATCATAACTGGGTAGCTGAGTAAGTGGAAGAACTTCAAGTTGCGAGTCATTCCTTTATCAAAATGGAAGAACTTCAACATGATGAAAGTTCCCAACCAGAGAAGTGCGCCATACCCTAAGTCTGCTGCCATCATCCCGAAGAAGACGAGATAGAATGGTGCAGTAAATGGTGTTGGGTCTAATTCTCCGTATTTTGGCAATCCATACATTTCTGTTAGATTTTCGAATGGTTGTAAGAAGGCGTTGTTTTCTAAAACAGTAGGCACTTCTTCGTACTCCTCTTCGGAAATCTCAAGTGGTAAGAAGACATATTCGCCTTCTCCTAATTTTTCTTTCAGTTGACCCTCAACAGCCTCTGCTGCTTTTTGAGTCATCCACCCTTGAAGTACGAATACATGTTGACCATTCACCAATTCATTTTTGGCTTGTTCTTTTTGTAATTCATTGTAGGTTACTTCAGAAGAAAGTTGTAACTGACGAAGAAGGTCTTTTTCTTCTTGTAAGTCTTCTAATACTTTCTTTTTAGCTTCAACCACTGCTTGTTGCGCTTTTAGATTTTTCTCCAATTCAATCGAAGGAGCTTCATCAAACGCGTACCATACGATACTAAAGTGCGCTTTTGCTAACTCTTCTTTAGCAGCTTGTTGTGCTTTTCTTGGATAAGTCACCAATAAGCCGATTTCTTCACGTGTGTGATACACTTCGTGAACCGAGATTAATTCACTCTGTTTTAAGCCTTCTAAGTAAGCATTATCTGTTGCTTGAGGAATCGTCCCCATCTTCGTTTTCGTATACGGATGTTTAAAAATATCTTTTGGATAGAAATCAAGCACACTCCACTTACGAAGTAGCGCTTCTTTCTCACGAAGTTCCTTTAATTCCTCGTCTTTCTTACGAAGAGTTGTACGAATACTCTCTACATGTTCCACTAATGCATCAGTGTCCCATTTTTGAACTTCTTGTTGTAATTCAGAAAGTGTAAATTGCTCTTTTGGAGTTTTTAACTTCTGAATCAATGACGGTTGCTTTTGATTTTTTTCTACAAAAGTAATTGCCGCATGAATCCCTTCAAATTTTTGTTGAAGAGCATTCAGTCTCTCCGCATCCGCTTCTTGTAAAGCGATAGACTCCTCGGTAAATAGTTCTTTCGCCTGTTCTAATGAGGTTACTTCTAAAGATTGTAATTCTTGAATGGCATCTAATAGGTCATTTTGCTTGTCAGTTGGAGCAATCAACATAACCTTACTCATTTTAGCTATCGCCATATCTCTTCAACACCTCCTTCACAGTATCCTGAACTAAATCCTGCTTCAGATGATTGAAACGTTCTGTTAGTGTAGCAATCTCCGCTTGTTCGTCTTCTTTCACTTTCGCTTCGAATTCAGCTTTCTTTTGTTGATTTTTTTCTTTCAACTCAGCTTTATACAACTCTAGCGAATGTTCCATATTCGATTTTGCTTCGTTCACTCGTTGATCTGTCGCTTCATGTGTTTGGGATAATTGTTCATCGAACTTTTCCTTCAACGCCTTTGCTTCAGATTCAATGGCCAAAACAGAATTTAGAATCTCTTGACTCATGTGACACCTCCAATCCATTCGTTTTCACGAATAGTAAAATGCTTTCTCTACCATTATAAACTTTATTTTGCCATCATTCAAACGTTAGTTTCCCATAATCTCAGGCAAACTCAAACTTTATAAATAGGAAGAAACACATCTTTTTTTGAAAAACTTTTTCTTTTCTATTGCATTTTAGAACATTTGTTCGTATAATAAATATGCAAACAAATGTTCGGAGGTATCGAAAATGGAACAACGCAAATCAACATTTACATCATTTATCAAACCATTCATTAATAAACTACAAGTCTCTCAAGAAGAATATGAAGAAAGAGATGTGTTCTTTAAACCAACTGTCATGCCACTTATTGATGTGGTTGAACAAATTCACCACAGCTTCTACTTCAAGAAACCAATCGTACTCCACTTCGAGAAATATGATAACGCTGGGAATTTAGTAACTTTCACGAAGAACGGTATGATTAAGAGTCCTATTCAAATGAATAACCACTTTGTATTTTTAGAAGAATAAAGGAGTAAGAGATGTCTCAGTCAATTAAAGTAGAAATCGCAGGTAAAGAACCTCTTGAACTGCCGGTATTGAAAGGTACTTTGGGCAACGAAGTGGTCGATATTCGCACCTTCACCAAAGGCAGCGGAATGTTTACTTTCGATCCGGGTTTTGTTTCAACAGCCAGTTGTGAATCAAAGATTACCTTTATCGACGGCGATAAAGGCTATCTCTATTATCGCGGGTATCCGATTGAGCAGCTTGCCGAACAAGGTGATTATTTGGAGACCTGTTATCTTTTGATTTATGGCGAACTGCCTAATGCTGAGCAAAAGGAAAAGTTTGTTAATACAGTCATGCACCACACTATGGTACATGAACAGTTGACATGGTTCTTCCGCGGCTTCCGCCGCGATGCGCATCCGATGGCGATGATGGTTGGCGTGGTTGGCGCTTTGTCCGCCTTCTATCAAGACAGCTTGGAAATTGCCGATCCCGAACACCGCAAAGTCGCCATTTACCGCCTGATTTCCAAAATCCCGACTATTGCGGCGATGTGTTACCGCTACTCCAACGGCCTGCCGTTCAATTATCCGAAGAACGACCTCTCTTACACGGCAAACTTTATGCACATGATGTTTGCAACGCCATGTGAAGAATACAAGCCAAATCCGGTATTGGTTCGCGCATTGGACAGAATCTTTATCTTGCACGCCGACCATGAGCAAAACGCCTCTACTTCTACTGTCCGCTTGGCAGGTTCTTCTGGAGCGAATCCCTTTGCCTGTATTGCAGCCGGTATCGCCAGCCTGTGGGGTCCTTCTCACGGCGGTGCGAACGAAGCTGTGTTAAATATGTTGGACGAAATCGGTGATGTATCGAAAGTTGCCGAATTCATGGAAGGGGTGAAAGCCAAGAAATACCGCCTGATGGGCTTCGGACACCGTGTGTACAAAAACATGGATCCGCGTGCCGCCATCATGAAGAAAACATGCGACGAAGTATTGCGCGAATTGGGTTTGGAAAACGATCCGAAATTCAAGCTGGCAATGGAATTGGAAAAAATCGCATTGAACGATCCATATTTCATTGAGAAAAAACTGTATCCGAATGTTGACTTCTATTCAGGCATCGTATTGTCCGCATTGGGTATCCCGGTTTCCATGTTTACCGTTATCTTCGCTTTGGCGCGCACAGTAGGTTGGATTTCCCACTGGCATGAGATGATTTCTGATCCGAATCAGAAAATCGGCCGTCCGCGCCAATTGTATACTGGTGCGCCGCGTCGAGACTATACTCCGGTAGACAAGCGGTAATCTGATATAAAACAAGGAAAGCGGGAGTCATCCTGCTTTCTTTTTTGCCGCGTGGTAGTCAT
>CALHVK010000119.1 GCA_938039195.1 uncultured Carnobacteriaceae bacterium | reverse complement strand
AGTAAACAATTAGTTTAAAAGGAGAAGACAATGGAAATCGGTCATCAACTGCGTGCCCTACGTATTCAAAAGGGTTTAACGCAAGAAGAGTTAGCAGAGAGAACAGATTTGTCAAAGGGATATATCTCGCAATTAGAGAATGATTTGAGTTCGCCATCAATGGATACGTTCTTTGATATTCTTGAAGTGTTGGGATGCCCTGCAGCGGACTTTTTTGATGAGGGGCCAGAAGAGGCGCTCACCATCTACCGCCAAGAGGATATGACGATGATGGAAGACGCCAATCACCATACGACGGTCACGTGGCTCAATCCAGACTCGAACGAGCATGAAATGGAACCCGTGATTTTGGAGTTCGAAGTAGGGGGAGCGTACAAGACGTTCCAACCGTCACTTGCAGAAACATTTGGATATGTGCTCGAAGGTTCTGTTCAGGTCAAAGTCGGTAAACAAGTTGAAGTAGTTTCCAAGGGAGAGTCCTTCTATTTTGAGGCGAAAGCCAAACACCAAATTAGCAACGCCGCTAAGAAACCGTCAAAAGTTTTAGTCGTGGCGACAGATTCATATTTATAATTAAGAAAGTTAGGTGCTAGCAATGTCAAACAACACAATTATCTCATTTGAGAATGTGAACAAATTTTATGAGGACACTCATGTATTAAAAAATATCAACTTCGAAATCGAAAAAGGAAAATTCTATACATTACTAGGGCCTTCAGGATGCGGTAAGACAACAATCTTACGTATCATTGCTGGATTTACAGATGTATCAAACGGAAAAGTGACTTTAAACGGGGAAGACGTTACTAAACTTCCACCAAACAAACGTAAAGTCAACACTGTTTTCCAAGACTACGCATTATTCCCACATATGAATGTATTCGAAAATATCGCGTTTGGATTACGCTTAAAGAAAACTCCAGAAAACATCATTAAGGAAAAAGTAGCAGACGCTTTAAAAATGGTGCAATTATCAGGATATGAAAACCGTGAAATCTCACAAATGTCTGGTGGGCAACAACAACGTGTGGCCATCGCCCGCGCTCTTGTTAATGAACCAGAAGTACTACTGCTCGATGAACCATTGTCAGCGTTAGACTTAAAACTTCGTACAGACATGCAATATGAACTTCGTGAATTGCAACAACGTCTAGGCATCACATTTATCTTCGTAACGCATGACCAAGAAGAAGCGTTAGCGATGAGTGATGAAATCTTCGTTATGAGTAAAGGAGAAATCATTCAATCAGGAACACCAGTAGATATTTACGATGAGCCAATCAACCGTTTCGTTGCGGACTTTATCGGTGAAAGTAATATCGTTGATGGGGTTATGAAGGAAGACTACCTTGTAGAATTCGTTGGAAAAGAATTCGAGTGTGCCGATGCCGGAATGCGTCCAAACGAAAAAGTTGAAATTGTAATTCGTCCAGAAGACTTATCATTAACGTCTATCGAAAAAGGAAAATTAACAGTTGAAGTGGACACTCAATTATTCCGCGGGGTTCACTACGAAATCATCTGCTATGACGAAAATGGCAACGAATGGATGATTCACTCCACTCGTAAAGCAGAAGTAGGATCAAAAGTGGGCTTATACTTCGAACCACACGACATCCACGTAATGCGTTTTGGAGAAAGTGAAGAAGACTTCGACGCTCGTTTAGAAAGCTACGAAGACGAGGTAGAAGAAAATGACTAAACAATCACGTCTATTATTTTCCATTCCATACTTTATCTGGTTGTTATTATTCGTAGTAACGCCACTTGGAATGATTTTCTATAAATCATTCTTCGATATCAATGGACAAGTAACGCTTGGAAACTATACAAACTATTTTGCGTCAGGAAACTACTTAGAAATGACCTTCAACTCAGTGTGGTATGCATTTCTAGTAACGCTTGTTACACTACTCGTTAGTTATCCAACAGCACTTTTCCTTAGTCGTTCAAAACACAAACAATTATGGCTCTTATTAATCATCTTACCAACATGGGTAAACTTACTGTTAAAAGCCTATGCGTTTATTGGAATCTTTAGCCAAACAGGGACAGTGAACAACTTCCTTTCATTATTTGGAGTGGCGCCACAAGAATTCCTATTCACTGACTTCAGTTTCTTAACGGTAGCAGCGTATATCGAGTTACCATTTATGATTTTGCCAATCTTCAACTCGATTGAAGAATTACCAAGCTCTCTGATTGCGGCAAGCCGCGACCTTGGGGCTACAAAATGGGATACCTTTAGACGTGTTATCGTTCCATTGACGATGAATGGAGTGCGTAGTGGCGTACAAGCCGTATTTATCCCATCACTCTCACTCTTCATGTTGACTCGTTTAATTGGAGGAAACCGCGTAATTACACTTGGTACAGCCGTTGAGCAACATTTCTTAGTAACGCAAAACTGGGGAATGGGTTCTACAATCGGGGTTGTATTGATTGTAGCGATGATTATTTTAATGTTTATTACAAGAGACCGTAGAAAAGGAGGCGTATCTGAATGAAATTAGAAAAGAACAGCAAGTGGACAAATCTCTACTTAGTGTTTGTATTTGTAGTCTTATACGCTCCGATTTTCTACTTGATTTTTTACTCATTTAACAGTGCTGGTAGTATGAACGGATTCGAGAGTTTTACACTCGACCACTATAAAGCCGTTCTTGCCGATACACGTTTAATCGGAATCGTGCTCGATACATTAATTCTTGCACTCTTATCTTCATTAATTGCGACTGTGATTGGAACACTTGGAGCTATCATGATTCATTACATCCGTTCCAACCATCGCAAACAAATATTATTAGGCTTTAACAATATTTTGATGGTATCGCCAGACGTTATCATCGGTGCCAGCCTTTTAATTCTCTTTACAGTAATTGGATTCAAACTCGGCTTTATGTCGGTATTACTTGCGCACATCGCATTTAACATTCCAATCGTTGTACTGATGGTTTTACCAAAATTATCAGAAATGAATCCATCGATGATTACAGCGGCTCGTGACTTAGGAGCAACAAGCTCACAAGTATTAACGCGCATCGTTTTACCATCGATTACACCAGGAATTCTAAGTGGATTCTTTATGGCATTTACGTATTCATTAGATGACTTCGCCGTGACATTCTTCGTAACAGGGAATGGATTCTCAACAATTGCCGTTGAAATCTACTCACGTGCGCGCCAAGGAATCAGCTTAGAAATCAATGCCTTAAGTACATTGATGTTCCTATTCTCATTATCACTCGTAATTGGATATTACTTCATTCAAAAAATCCAACAAAAACGATTGAATGGGAAGGCTTCAGAGAGTGACCTATTGAAAGGAGTCACACTATGAAGCGACTAACGATGTTAATCGGGACGATCGTAGTATCTTGCCTAGTGTTGTTTGGAATCCGTAAGAATTTTGAAACAGCAACGGCAGGGGACCCTCAAACAATTATCGTATATAACTGGGGAGACTATATCGACCCAGAACTCATTACACAATTTGAACAAGAAACAGGTTATAAAGTAATCTATGAAACGTTCGATTCTAACGAAGCCATGCTTACAAAAATTAAGCAAGGTGGAACGAACTACGATATCGCCATCCCTAGTGAGTACACGATTCATAAAATGGTTGAAGAAAACTTACTAGAAAAACTAGATTACTCAAAAATCAAAGGGATGGAACATATCGATCCACGTTTCTTACACCAATCTTTTGACCCTGACAATACTTACAGTATTCCATATTTCTGGGGAACATTAGGGATTGTTTATAATACGAAAGTTTATCCAGAAGGAATGATTAGCGAGTGGCGCGATTTATGGAATCCGGATTTAAAAGATTCCATTCTATTTATTGACGGAGCTCGTGAAATGATGGGAATCGCACTTCAAACACAAGGCTATTCTCTTAATGAAAAAGACGAAGCTATCGTTAAAGAAGCCGGTAAATTCTTGAAGACATTGATGCCGAATGCAAAAGCGATTATCGCCGATGAGATGAAGACATACATGATTCAAGGAGAAGCAAATATAGCCGTGACTTTCTCAGGTGAGGCTTCCAAAATGTTGAGTGAGAATGAAGATTTAGCCTACGTGGCTCCTAGCGAAGGAACGAACTTATGGTTTGATAATATCGTCATTCCAAAAACAGTTGGTAACAAGGAAGGCGCGTATGCGTTTATCAACTTCATGTTGCGTCCGGAAATCGCAGCGAAGAATGCTCAGTATGTTGGGTATGCAACGCCAAACAAGGATGCGCTAGCACTCTTACCAGAAGAAATCACTTCGGATGAGAGCTTCTATCCGAGTGAGGAAGCGATGGAGAAGATGGAGGTTTACGAGAATTTAGGAACCGACCTATTATCGCTTTACAACGACCTCTTTTTAGAAGCCAAGATCTTTAGAAACTAAGAAAAGTCGAGACACGCTCTCGGCTTTTTTTGTGCAAAAAAATGAATAAAGGAACTTCGTTCCTTTGAAATTCGGGTGCAGGAATAAAAGAAGAGAAAATGGAATAGAGTTCCATTCGCCTTTAAATCCTACGGATATCTTCATAGTAGTGATAGTGGCTGTACCGTGTTGAGCCTGTCGTCTCAACTACTACCGAGCTTCAAAGTGACTCTAGGAAATAAATTTCCAGAGTCACTAATTCACATCGGTTACAACCGCCACTATTCCTACTATAGAATCCGTGGATTTTAGGCTCATTGAACTTATTGATAAATTGCTTTTCCTTTATTTTGCCGAATTTCAAAGTAACGAAGATTTTTTTGAAAAAAAAGGAGAGTGTGCGGACTTTTAGGATACTGCTTCTGAAAAGAGGTGTTGGAAAGAGGAATAGGTCTTAGGGACGGCTAGAGGAACAGGGAGAGTGCTGGGACGATGGTGCTATGATAATGTGACGTCTTTATTAGTTTGTAATTTCAAAGTAACGAAGATTTTTTTTGAAAAAGGGAGAGTGTGCCGACTTTTAGGATTCTGCTTCTAGAAAGAGGTGTTGGAAAGAGGAATAGGTCTTAGGGACGGCTAGGGGAACTGGGAGAGTGCTTGGACGATGGTGCTATGATAATGTGACGTCTTTATTAGTTTGTAATTTCAAAGCAACGAAGTTTTTTTGAAAAAAGGAGAGTGTGCCGACTTTTAGGATTCTGCTTCTAGAAAGAGGTGTTGGAAAGAGG
>CALHVK010000118.1 GCA_938039195.1 uncultured Carnobacteriaceae bacterium | reverse complement strand
CGATGCTTCTTGTTACGGTAAATCCTAAACTTAAGAAAACAACGATGATTAGTATTCCTCGTGATTCTTATACGGAAATTATCGGGTATGGTACTTTTGATAAAATTAACCATGCATATGCCTTTGGGAAAGAGAAATTTTCTATTAACAGTGTTCAAAATATGTTAAACATTCCAATTGATTACTATATTACTGTAGATATGAATGGGTTAATTGGATTGGTCAATGCAGTTGGTGGAATAGAAGTCACTCCAAATCTTACCTTTACATACGAAAATGAATCATTTACTGAAGGTATTACCCGTCATGTTGATGGAGAAGCGGCTCTTCGTTATGCACGAATGCGATATGATGATACTGAAGGAGATACAGGTCGTCAAAAACGTCAACAGTATGTGATTCAAAAATTAGTTGAGAAACTATTATCTTTAGGTTCAGTTACTAAGTATGAAGAAATCCTTAAAGCATTAGAGAATTCAGTAAGAACAAATTTCACTGTTGAAAAACTATTCCAAATTGCTCAAACGCATAAGGAAGCTTTACAACATTTTGAATCAGATACAATTAATGGTGATGGAGCGATGATTGGTGGTGTATACTATTTCGTAATTCCAGAAGCTGAAAAAATTCGTGTTTCGAATGTTATTAGAAAATCTCTTGATTTAGAAGAAATTACTGAATTAAAACATATCGAGACAAAAGAAATGCAGTCATCAGTCAATATCGAGCAAAATGCTCCTCAAAATAATTCAGGTGTTCAAGAACAAGGAGATACTTACGTAGAACCAAATGTAACGCCAAATTATAACAATAGTTACAATAATAACAATTACAATAGCAACAGTAATGATGATGACGACTATGTTGCACCGACAAATCCATCTAATAATGGTGGAGGAAGTAGTGCTGTAACACCAACAGCACCGGCAACACAGGCATCACAAGCGACGGCTGCTCCAGAGCAACCACAGCCTGTGCAACCAACGCAATCGACTCCTGCCACTCAAGAGCCTGTTGCACCACCTCAACCTACACAAAAACAAAACCCTTAATAGTATTGGAGTGTAAATATGAACGAATCAAATGAATGGACCCGACAAGGGAGACGTCAAGAAAAGAAAAAGAAAAAAGGCCGTATTGGTTTTATTCTAATCCTTTTACTAGCAATCATTGCAGTAGCGGGAACTTATTATGCAAGTAAGATTAATACGACGATTAATTCTATTACTCAAAGCGTTGGGAATCGTACGGAAGAAGAAGCGAATGAAATTATTAAAAATGCCAAACCGATTAACATTTTGCTACTAGGAATTGATAATGGGGCATATGGACGTACAGAAGAAGATGGACGTTCAGATACAATGTTATTATTAACGGTTAATCCATCAACGAAGAAATCACAATTACTAAGTTTACCGCGTGATACGTATACAGAAATTGTGGGTACTGGTGGATATGATAAATTAAATCACGCCTTTGCTTATGGGAAGGCTCCAATGGTTATTAATTCAGTTGAGAAAATGCTTGATACGACCATTGACTTCTATGTGCAGATTAATATGGAAGGGTTAATGGAATTCGTGGATGCTGTGGGTGGCATCGAAGTGACAAGTCCATTAACGTTCACATATGAAGGACGTTCTTTTGTGGAAGGAAAAACAGAACTACTAGATGGTGAAAGTGCCTTGCGTTTTGCACGTATGCGTTACGATGATCCAGAAGGAGATACAGGACGTCAAAAACGTCAACGTATTGTTATTGAGGAACTTGTTAAGAAATTGATGACTTTTAATTCTGTTGCAAACTTCGAGCAATTAATGAATGCGGTAAGTAAGAACGTAAAAACAGACTTGCCAATTGGACAAGTGATGGCCCTTAAAAATACTTATGGTCCTGCCATTACAGGAAATAATTTAACACAAACCTTTATCGAAGAAAGACAGTTATTATTAACAAACAATGCAGGAGAACAAATCTATTACTCATATGCAACGGACGATGTCTTATTAGGAGTAAGTAATTCCATCCGTAAGTTAATGGGACAACCAACTGTTCAAACGTACCCATTTCTACAAGAAAGAGAAGATTTATATTATTTAACGACTCCTTAATTGGAGAATAAGAGGTGTATAAAATGATTTATGCTGGGATTTTAGCCGGTGGAACCGGAACTCGTATGGGAATCCAAGAAATGCCAAAACAATTTCTACCATTAGGAAACAAACCAATTATTATTCATACAGTTGAAAAATTCTTATTTGTTCCAGATGTAGATGTTGTCTATGTAGCGGTACATCCAAACTG
Organism: uncultured Carnobacteriaceae bacterium; assembly: GCA_938039195.1. Classification (GTDB taxonomy): domain Bacteria; phylum Bacillota; class Bacilli; order Lactobacillales; family Aerococcaceae; genus Granulicatella. Next base: position 3,726 of record CALHVK010000118.1, on the reverse strand, counting down.
GGTGAGCTACTTCAATGATTTATTAGATAAACACATTTTGACGAACAAGGACAAAATCCGTGTCGTTAGTGGTGGTGGAAATCGTAATGATAGCATCTTAAGTATTATTGCGGATATCAAAAATAGTGGATCGTTTTCACCTGAAGATGTATTGATTACACATGATGCGGTGCGTCCGTTCGTTTCATATCGCATGATTGTCGATAATATTGAAGCGATGAAACACTATGACGTTGCGGATACTGTAGTGATGGCAAATGATACAATTGTTGAATCTGTGGATGGAAAAGTGATTTCTTCCATTCCAAATAGAACGCATATGTATCAAGGACAAACACCTCAAACATTCAAAATTCAAGCTTTCACAGACTTATACGATAGTCTTACAGATGATGTCAAAGAAATCTTGACAGACGCGTGTAAAGTATTCGTAGTCAATGATGTCAAAGTAGCTCTTGTCGAGGGTGAATACTCAAATATTAAAATTACGACAGTAACAGATTTGAAAATTGCGCAAGCGATGTTAGGAGAGATTTAAAATGATTAATCGAGTGTATCAACTCATTCGTCCATCGTTTTTCTCAATTAAATATGAAGATGTGTCTTTCTATGAAGAAGATATTGTGGTGGTTCGACCAAACTACTTAGCTTTGTGTCATGCGGACCAACGTTACTTCCAAGGAACACGTCCTGCTAAAATTTTGCAGAAGAAATTACCAATGGCATTGATTCATGAATGTTGTGGAATCGTTGTTGCGGATCCAACAGGAACGTATAAACCAGGAGACCATGTGGTGATGATTCCAAACCAACCACCACGTGATTTTGACCATGAAACAGAGTTCTATGAGAACTATGTGAATGGAACATACTTCCGTTCAAGTGGCCACGATGGATTCATGCGTGAATTCGTGACAATTCCAATCGACCGAGTAGTGAAATACGAAGATGTGCCAGATAAAGTTGCTGCTATTTCTGAATTCGTTTCAGTTGGAGTTCACGGATTACGTCGTTTTGACAAGGTGGCTCATAGCCGTCGTAACCGTATCGTGGTATGGGGCTCAGGAAGTTTAGCATACGTTGTTGCAACCATTGCAAAAGCAAAATTCCCAGAGTCAACGATTATTATTGTCGGTAAAGATCCAGAGAAGTTACGCCTCTTCTCATTCGTAGATGAAGTGTATGATGTGAGTGATCTTCCAGAAGACTTTACATTCGACCATGCGATTGAATGTGTTGGCGGTAGCGGTACTCAAGATGCTTATCGCGAAATTATCCGTCATATTCAACCTCAAGGAACGGTTGTTATGATGGGGGTTAGTGAATTTGAAGTGCCATTAAACACGCGTGATATTCTGGAAAAAGGATTAACATGGGTCGGTAGTTCTCGTTCAGGTCGTAAGGACTTTGAAGAGGCTGTTCAATTCATGGCGGATCCAAAAGTACATGCACGTTTGAACTTAATTATTTTTGAATCAAATCCAATTCAAGAAATGAAAGATATTTATCATTTCTTCGAGGAAGATAAATTAACGCCATTTAAAACAGTGGCCAAATGGGATATTTAGAAAGTGAGGAAAACATGGAACCATTACAAGAGAAATGCTTAGAAATGGCTGAATACTTTGTATCATTTTGTAAGCAACATGAATTATTATGTTATTTATGCGGTGGTGGGGCCATTGGAGCACTTCGCCATAAAGGCTTTATCCCTTGGGATGATGATTTAGATTTCTTTATGCCGCGTAAAGATTACGAAAAATTAATCGAGTTGTGGCCAAAAGAAGCGGATGCACGCTATGTGATGTCCAATAGTGACGAACATTACTTAGACCGGAATTTATTTGTGACGATTCGTGATAAAGAAACGACGTGCGTGAAGCCTTATCAAGCGGATTTAGATATCCCACACGGTTTAGCGATTGATATCCTACCGCTAGATTATTATCCAAAATCAGAATCAGATCGTAAGAAACAAGTCCGCTGGGCTTTGATTTACTCATTGTTCCGCGCGCAAACAATCCCTGAAAAACATGGTGGGTTAATGAAGTGGGGAAGCTTATTCTTATTAGGATTATTCCCAACACGTTCATTACGTTATAAGATTTGGAGCAAGGCGCAGCGTGAGATGACAAAGTACACGCGTGAAGAAAGTGACGGGATTACTGAACTTTGTGCAGGTCCTGGATATATGAAGAATAAATATCCAATCGAAAGCTTTGAATCAGCGTTATTTGTACCATTTGAGCATACGGAAATGCCTATTCCAGTTGGATACGATGCTTACTTAAAAACAGCATTTGGTGATTATATGACACCACCTCCAGCAGATAAGCAGGTAGCACATCATGATGCATTATTTGTCGATCTTGAAAATGGATATGAGAAGTATAAAGGGGAGTATTATGGAACCAAAAATTAGTATTATAGTTCCAGTTTACAACGTTGAACAATATCTCGAACGCTGTGTGGAATCGTTGATTAATCAAACCTATAAAAATATTGAAATTATTTTAGTAGATGATGGTGCTACAGATAATAGTGGCCAATTGTGTGATGAATTAGCTCAAAGAGATCCTAGAATAGTGGTCTATCATAAAGAAAATGGTGGATTATCTGATGCACGAAACTATGGTATTGATAAAGCTTCTGGTGATTATATTGGTTTTATTGATAGTGATGATTTTATAGATGATGATATGTATGAAGTTTTGCTTTCAAATATCCTAGAGTATAATGCCGATATATCATTTTGTAGAATATATGATATCAATGACGGAGAAAACATTGAAAAAGATAAAACTAAGAATGAGCCTTTTGTTCTATCCAGCGAAGAAATGGTAAAAAACGTTCTTGAAGCAAAAGTCTTTTCTGTAACTGCTGGAAACAAATTATATAAGAAGAGTTTATTTAATAATCTTAGGTTTGAAAAAGGAAAAATAGCGGAAGATGCTTTTTTAATGATTGATTTATTAAGTAGTTGCGAAATTATCGTTGCTACTTTTGTGAAAAAATATTATTATGTCCATCGTGAAAATAGTATTACAACACAAAAATTTACTCCTAAATTTTTGAATGTAATTGAAGCATATGAAAAAAATGCCAAAATTGTAGCTGAAAAATATCCGAACTTGAAATATCAGGCAGATACACGTATCTGTTGGGCATATTTTTATGTTTTAGATAGATTACTTAAGGATGAGGAATATAAGGACGAGAAGTTGGAAATTGAACTCATTCAATATTTGAAGAAAAACAAGAGATTTATTTTAAATAATTCTTTATTTAACAGTAAAAGAAAGTTATCTTTCGTGGCGCTGTTAATTAATAAGAATCTATATAAGGCAATTCTTAAAAAAGTTTAGGGAGTAGACGCATTATGTTAAGATGGCTAAAGTCAACGATGGCACATTTATTAGGAGACAAGAAAGACAAGGTCTTAAAGTTACCGGTTATTAATAAATTGAACCATTTAGCAAATAAAAAAATTGATGGCGATCGTCAAAAGCTTTTAAAAGAGAATGCTCATCAAATTTTAAAAGAATTTGAAGAAGTGAACAATCAACTTGGTCATAAAATCTGGATTGAAGCAGGTACATTATTAGGATATGTGAGAGAAGGCGCTATTCTTGCGCATGATATTGATATGGACTTTGCAATGTTAAATCCAAAAGACGCTTCAGAATTAGACAGAATTATTGAGTTTTTAGCTGAAAGAAATTTTGT
>CALHVK010000117.1 GCA_938039195.1 uncultured Carnobacteriaceae bacterium | reverse complement strand
GAAATATGGTTAATCATGAAGTCAAACATTAAATAATATTGTTCCCCTAGAGCATCCACATCTTCCCAAGATCCAAGAGATGGATCTACACGAGTGTAGTCACTTGGAGCGAATCCTCTATCCCCTGTAGACGGGAAGAATGGGAGTAAATGAACCCCACTAATCGCGCCTTTAAAATGTTTATCAAGAACTCCTTTTAAGTCCTTCATATTGCTTCCCATGCTGTCTGAGTAAGTGATCAGCATTGCTTCGTTTTTAATTTGCATGGAATTCACCGTATCCCTTCATTCAATCAATTTAGTTTAATTTCCAAATGTCACGGTTGTAGTCTTCGATTGTACGGTCACTTGAGAAGAATCCAGCCATTGCAATGTTTGTCACTACTTTAGCATTCCATTCATCTCTGTCTTCGAAATCGCGATACATACGTTCTTTTGTTTCAATGTAATCTTCTAAGTCAAGTAGCGTCATGAACCAGTCTTTTGTTGTTAACTCGTGGTATAGACGTTCTAGACGTTCTTTATTTCCTACTGCAAGTAAAGCGTCACTCTTCACGAATTCTACTAACGGACGAATAGCATCTCTCTTCGCAAATTCACTAGCGTTGTAGTCGCCTTTTTCATAGTGAGCGATTACTTCATCACTCTTCTCACCGAAGATATAGATGTTGTCGTCACCAACTAATTCATGGATTTCCACGTTCGCACCGTCTTCAGTTCCAAGCGTTAAGGCACCATTCAACATGAATTTCATATTTCCTGTTCCGCTGGCTTCTTTTGAAGCAAGTGAAATTTGTTCAGAAATATTACATGCTGGAATTAAGTGTGTTGCCGCTGTTACGTTGTAGTTTTCAACCATTACTACTTGTAAGTGTGGGCTTACTTCTGGGTCATTGGCGATTAATTCAGATAATGAAAGAATTAAATGAATCACGTCTTGTGCAATGACGTAAGCTGGAGCTGCTTTCCCACCGAAGATAATTGTAATTGGTCTTGCTGGAATGTTTCCGCTCTTGATATCTAAATATTTATGAATCACATATAAAGCGTTCATTTGTTGACGTTTATATTCGTGCATACGTTTGATTTGGATATCAAAAATCGAATTTTCATTCACTGTGATCCCTTGTTTTTCTTGTAGGTAAACACTTAAACGTTTCTTGTTGTCACGTTTAATATTGTCTAATTTTTCGCGAACAATCGCATCATGACGGTAAGCTTTGAACGCTTCTAATTTAGAAGCATCTTTACGCCACTCTGTCCCGATTGTTTCATCTAATAATTTCGCTAATTCTGGGTTAGCATGCATTAACCAACGACGGAATGTAATCCCGTTCGTTTTGTTGTTGAATTTTTCAGGATAAATTTCATAGAAATTCTTCAATTCACTTTCTTTTAAGATATCCGTATGAAGTGCCGCAACACCGTTTACGCTATATCCGTAGTGAATATCCATATGCGCCATGTGAACACGGCCATGTTCGTCAATGATGGCTACTGATGGATCTTCGTATTTTGCTTTTACGCGAGCATCTAATTCTTTAATAATTGGCACTAAATGTGGAACTACTTTTTCTAAGTAGTCTAACGGCCATTTTTCCAACGCTTCTGATAAGATTGTATGGTTTGTATAAGCTGTCATTGCAGATACAATTTCCACCGCTTCATCGAATTCAATTCCACGTTCCCCAAGTAAACGAATTAATTCAGGAATCACCATTGATGGGTGCGTATCATTAATTTGAACCGTTGCGTACTCTGCTAAGTCGTGTAAATTACTTCCTTTCGCAAGTGCTTCGTCGATTAATAATTGAGCACCGTTACTTACCATGAAGTATTGTTGGTAAATACGTAGTAAGTGTCCTGCTTCATCACTATCATCTGGATATAAGAATAATGTTAAGTTTTTAGCGATTTGTGTTTTATCAAATGCGATTGAATCACTGGATGCTAAAGACTCGTCGATTGATTCTACATCGAATAAGTGTAATTTATTTTTTGTTGATTGTTCATAGCCTAATACATCGATATCAAACATTTTTGAAGTCAATGTAAAGTCCCCAAATGGTACTTTATAAGAAGTTTCGGTTGGAACTAACCAACTTTCAGGCGTTAACCAAACGTTTGGCACTGCATCTTGTTGGTTATCTTTGAATTTTTGCTCGAATAAACCATAGTGGTAGTTCAATCCAACTCCGTCTCCTGTTAATCCAAGAGTTGCGATAGAATCAAGGAAACATGCTGCTAGACGACCTAGACCACCATTTCCTAAAGATGGTTCTAATTCGATTTCTTCGATTTCCGCTAATGAATGTCCTGCTTGGGCTAACTCTTCTTTTACTTCATCGTAAAGACCTAAGTTAATTAAGTTGTTTGATAATAATTTACCGATTAAAAACTCTGCAGAAATGTAATACACTTTTTTCTTACCATTGTTTTGTGGTAAGGCTGCACTTTTTTCTTTTGTAAATTGTAATAAGGCTAAATAAACTTCTTCTTTTGAACAGTCTTTTAATGACTTGCCTAAGTTTCCTTCTATATATTGTTTAAAATCTTTCATTGTTCTCTCCTTTTTGGTTTGCGCGAGGTTATTTTTCTACCTCGACTAACTCCTATTTAACGTCCACGTTGTGATGTGGATTTGCACGATCATACAATTCAGTAATTCCAAGTAAGAATTCTTCTACTGATTCTGTTAACTGCTCTTTGGTCATTCTCCATACCCAGTTCCCACCTAGTGTACTTGGAATGTTCATACGAGCTGTTTCATCTAATTGTAGTAAATCTTGCATAGTTGCAACTGTCATGCGACTGACAGAACCATATAACCCGCGTAACAGTGCAAAGCTAATTGGTTCTTCGTCACGGCGGTTTAAGTAACGGTTACAGAATTCTCTTGTTTTTTCTGTCGCCGAGTTATACCACCCTAATACTGTATCATTATCATGCGTTCCTGTATAGGCAACCGCATTGACTGGATAATGATGAGGTAAATCTCCACTCTTAGGATCCTCACCCGTAAATCCGAATTCCAAGATTTTCATTCCTGGGAATCCAGTAGCTTCACGAAGATTGATCACATCTTCATCCATGAAACCTAAGTCTTCTGCGATAATAGGCAATTCTCCTAGTTGCTCTTTCACCGCTTTAAATAAATCATACCCTGGACCTTTAACCCATTTCCCGTTTGTTGCGTTTTCTGCTGATGCTGGAATTTCCCAATAAGCTGAGAAACCTCTGAAGTGGTCAATACGTACAACATCAAATAATTCAAAACTTGCTTGTAGTCGTTTGCTCCACCAAGTGTATCCATCTTCTTTCATTGCTTCCCAATTATAAATTGGGTTCCCCCATAATTGACCTAGCGGAGAAAAATCATCCGCAGGACATCCAGCTACACAAAGTGGATTCCCTTCAGAATCTGTTTTGAAGTAATGTGGTGTTGCCCACATTTCAACGCTGTCAGCTGCTACATAAATTGGCATATCTCCAATAATTTGAATGAAGTTGTCATTTGCATATTTTTTAAGAGCATGCCACTGCGCGTCAAATAAGAATTGGGTCACACGATGATATTCTAACTTGTCTGTAAGGCGCTCGCGGTATTGCGCTAACGCTTCTGGTTGACGGCGTTTAATCGCTTCGTCGCTCCATGCTGTCCATGGTTTCATATCAAAAGATTCTTTAATGGCCATATATTCTGCAAATGGTTCTAACCACTCCGCTTTGTCCGCAACGAATTTTTCGTATGCAGGAGTTTTGCCTTTCGCTAAAAATGCAGCAACGGCTTTTTCTAAAATTGGTCGACGTTTTTCATATAATAATGCGTAGTCAACCGTTGTATCATCTTCGCCCCAATTTGTAAGAACATCTTCTTTTGTTAGAAGTCCTTCTTCTATTAAAATGTCGAAATCGATAAAGTTCGTATTTCCTGCAAACGCAGAAAATGATTGATATGGAGAATCTCCATAACTTGTAGTTCCTAATGGAAGAATTTGCCAATAGGTTTGTTTTGTGCGAACAAGAAAATCTACAAAGTCATATGCTGATTTTCCGAAAGAACCAATACCATAGTTACCTGGTAATGATGAGATATGCATTAACACACCTGATTCTCTTTTGCTCATCAATGAATCCCTCTTTTCTATATAAATACTTCTACTTATTAATGGAAGCGCAAATATTGCGCAACCGTTTGCTTTAATATTAGATTATTTTGTTTAATAACTCAAGTAATAATTTTTATTTTTAATATACTTATTTGATATATATTGATATTACTGGAAATTTCAGCCTTAATCAAACATTATCATCTTATGAAAACCGCTATAAGTCCACATTTTTTAGAATTTAAAATTTTTTTGATAAAAATACTTGCAAACGTTTTATGAAAGCGATATACTATAGACAGTTAAGAAATCGTTTGCGTAATCTATAACGAATTTTAAGGAGGAAAAAAATTATGGCAAACAAATGGTTTACAAAATCATTAGCTCTTGGTTTAGCTGGTTTAGCATTAGCTGGCTGTGGAGCAAAACAAGACTCTTCTAACGGAGGAAGCTCTGAGAGCAAAAAAGAATTCACTTTATATAGTAACAAGAGTGAAATTCAAGAAGCTTTAACAGCTTACGCTAAAGAATGGGGAGAAAAGAACGGAGTAACTGTTAACATTAAAACATGTTCTGGTTCATGTAAAATCTCTGACCAATTAAAAACAGAATTCACAGCTGGTACAGCTCCTGACGTATTCGTAATCGAAGGTCAAGCTGGTTACGACATGTGGAAAGACAATCTACAACCATTAAAAGGTGACTGGATTGACAAAACTGAGTTTGAATTCAAACAAGGTAACGACGTATACGGATTCCCTGTATCTGTAGAAGGATACGGCTTAGCTTACAACAAAGAAATCTTAACTAAAGCGGGTATCGACCCATCTACTCTAACTTCATTTGAAGCTGTTCAAAAAGCAATGGAAACATTAGAAAGCAAAAAATCTGAGTTAGGTTTATCTACAGTTGTAGCAACTGCAACTAAAGAAGGCGAAACTTGGATCATGGGTATCCACGACTTCGGTGCTTACTTAAGTTCTGGTCTTCCAAACGGCGACCGTTCAGTAACTAACCAAGTTCTTAAAGGCGAAATCGACAAAACTCGTTTAGAAAACTACGCTAACTGGGTTGAATTATTATTCAATCACACAGAGAAAAAACTCTTAACAGTTGGTACTCAAGAAGACATGGACTCAGCATTCGCTTCAGGTAAAGCTGCTTTCCTACACCAAGGTAACTGGAAAGACCCTAACCTAAAACAATTAAATGCTAACTTCGAAATGGGATTCATCCCTTATCAAACTCTTGGTAAAGATAAAAACGCTGACGGATTATTCATCGGTGCTCCATCTTACTACGTAGTTAACAAAGACACTAAAGCTTTAGAATACATCAACAAATTCTTCAACGACTTAGCTGATACTAAAGAAGGTCAAGACTACATCGTAAACAAAGCAAACATGATTTCTCCATTCTCTAACACAACTGAGAAACCATCAGCTCCATTATCACGCTTCTTAGCTGAATGGGTTAGCGCGAAGAAACCTGTTTACTCATTTGACAACCCATACTTCATGCCTGATAACTTCTTAATGAACAAATTAGGACCAATCTATGGACAATATGCTCAAGGTCAAATCGACAAAGCTAAATTCCAAGAATTGATTATCAATCAAATCAAAGAAGTGCCTAGCTTACTTAAAAAATAATCAATAATATTGTTTGCATGGGCCCACAGCCACTTTCAGTGACTGTGGGTTATGTGCTACAATAGAACCAAAGCGATGACTACCCTCACCGCTTAATTTTAATAAAGGAGGAACTCTTATATGTCTAAGAATAAGAAAGCTTATAGCAGAGAAGCTCGCGAAAAACGCAATTTTTACCGCTTAGTATTACCTGCATTTATCATCTTTGCACTTGTTATTATCGTGCCTTTCTTCTTAGGGTTCTACTACTCACTAACTGACTGGAAGAGCGTTACACAAAC
>CALHVK010000116.1 GCA_938039195.1 uncultured Carnobacteriaceae bacterium | reverse complement strand
CTGCTCTAGTCGGTAGCTTCCTGCAGTGAGGTAAACTCCAGCCATCGCAAGAATTACCCAAACTGATGGGAAGAGCGTTTGAAGGTCAATCGACTTGTACAACCAGTAAATCGGGCTGATATACGCCACAAGTCTGAGCCAGCTTCCTCCAAAATCACCAAACGCTGCTGGCATTCCAATTCCCGCCATCACCATGACAAACAGCACTCCAAACGTCGTCGCGTGTCCTGGTGATTTGAAAATTCTGAAGAAGAATAGGTTTAGGCAGAGACTGTAAATAATCGTCGCTGCTAATAGTCCCGTAAACACTCCCCAGTTCATTTCTGGAACGAGTCCTGTAAAGAACATCGCTGCCATCATAATCATATTGACGATAAACATAAAGATAAAGTACGCCAATAAGAACGAAAGTGTGATTTCCAAATTAGAACGTGGAGAGACGACTGAGCGTTTCAACACATGACTCTTCTTGAAATTAATCCAGTCCGAAGCAATCACTGACGCATTCATGATGACATAAAGGAGAGAAATGAGCATGACTACTCCACTCGCAACACTCGTCTTCGTTTCATTGATAGTTACGACCATTTCATTGTCAGTCTCTGGTAAGGTCTCTTCTTTGGTCAACACGCCTGTTTGTTGCAGCTTCGCGTTTAGCATGACTTCTTTTAACACCTTCGTCAACTGTGCATCAAGTAGAAAGTCTCTTGTGCCGCGCTGCGTATTCCAGATGCGAATCGTTGGCACTTGGCCTTCTTTAGCCTTTTGTAAATAGTTGGCAGGCACTTCGTAAATAACAGTCATTTCTCCTTTTTTCAAGGCTTCTTTGGCGCTATCTAAGTCGAAGTACACATTTTCTTCTCGAATATACGGCGCAATCAATTCTTCGTACTCTTCATTCCCCTCGTTGAATACAAAGGCAACGGTTTTTGCGACCGTACTTGGCGCTTTCGTATCCACCCTTCCTTGCGTGGTAAGCATGATTCCATTGATAAGGACCGGCATTCCAATCATCATAAAGAGAATTAGTGGCATTTTCAATAATCGTTTCAAATGAAAGATTGTCATTTTTACAAGATTCATTGACGCGCCTCCTTTCTCTTCAATGACCAGTTAAAGGCTACCCCTAACACTAAAATAATTGGTGCGGCAACCATAGCCATCCCTTTCATCGACACGCCATTCATCACATCGACAAATGGGGTGTAAATAAATTGGCGGAATGGATTTCCGCTTAGGAAACTGAAGGTTGAACTAATACGATCTAGCGGGATGACACCCGATAAGAACAAGTAAACTAAGTTAATTCCAGTTGAGAAGGCTGGTAGGTTCTTCTCCGTCACGAAATTGCCGAGTAAGTTTCCAAGGACATTAAATACTAGACTATAGAAAATGATGAGGACAAAGATGATACCGATGTTTCCTCCAAAAGTTGTTGGATCGAGGATTTTCCAAAGGCCGATATACACGAATGACAATAGCGTCGTCATAATCATGTTCACAGCTAAATCGAGTCTGTCTCGTTCGCAAATGCTAAATGGCAATACGTTCAAACGTTTGCGAAGGCCGCTGAGTTCTCGTTGTACCCCAAAGCGCATTGCAGTTTCAAGGAACATGATGAATAGGAATCCAAGTCCCGTAATCGCGTAGTGTTGGTTCGCAGTCACTTGAGACTCAGCTTCTACTTGGTCTGTCTCGAAGGCTCTAGATGCGATTTCCTGTTGTAAGGCTGCAAGCATCCCTGCCGCTTGTTCTGGCGTAATGGATGTATTTTGACTTTCAGCTACAGCATTCATCACCGAACTTGTTTCTAATAATTGCGAAGTCATTGTTTTTAAGAGCGATTCATACACCGCAAGTGACGTACTCGATGTTCGCCCTGATTTTTCGATGGTAATCGGAGTCGCTTGCGAACGCGTTTGAATCGACTCTGTAAAATCAGCTGGAATCGTCGCAATGATTTTTGCATTTTCTCTAACAGTAGTCAGTGCAATTTGTTTTTCCTCAGTGAGTTGCTCAAACAACGCCAC
>CALHVK010000115.1 GCA_938039195.1 uncultured Carnobacteriaceae bacterium | reverse complement strand
TCCAGTCATATACTGCCTTTCTATACTACCATATTTGACCATTAAAAAAAAGCAGAGATACTTACGACTTTATGCTATACTAATACCAAAGTGAGGGGAAAGAATGTTAGAGAGATATAAAACCATTAAAGAGGCTGGGACGAATGAAATCGAGATTAAAGGTTCTCGTTTTATTGCGCATTTTCAGCGGGTAACAGACGAAGAACAAGCGCTCGAATTTATCCAAGCTATCAAAAAAGAACATTGGAAGGCAACGCATAACTGCTCTGCTTTTCTCATTGGGGAAAACGACCAAGTGCAGCGTGCGATGGATGACGGTGAGCCAAGTGGTACCGCAGGCGTTCCGATGCTAGAAGTTCTTAAGAAAAATGAATTAAAGGATGTCGCGGTCGTAGTGACACGTTACTTCGGCGGAACGAAGCTAGGTGCTGGCGGACTCGTTCGTGCGTATTCTGGGGCTGTAAGCGAAGGGTTGAAAGCCATCGGAATCGTCGAATGCCGACTAGAGGACCAACTTGCCCTAACCTTTGATTACGCACATGTAGGAAAAGTGGAATATTATTGTCAGACGCAAAATATTCCCATCGTCGATAAAGTCTTCCTCAATAATGTTCAATTCACCTGCAGCCTCCCTGTTCAAGAGGTCGAAGGCTTCCAAGCAGCCATCATTGAGCTTTTGCAAAATCAAGTGGAGTTTGAAAGTCTTGGAGAAATGTATACAGAATATCCAGTTCAATAAAAAAGAGGTCTATTCAAATGAATAGACCTCTTTTTCTACGGTTATATATTCGAGGATGGATGGACAGAGAAGCTGTGAGAGTATTTAGCTTCTCCCCCTTCCAATTCCTACACTAGCGGAAACGTTAAGGGCACGGGTCTCAACGTTTCACTTAAAAGAGAAGATTATCAATATCATTTTGCGATAATAGAAGATCCATTTTCGCAAGGCTTGAGTAACGGTTCATCGTTGGCAATTCATCCAAGATAACAATATCCGTTCCAAGTCGTTTTAAGAGCTGATCGACCATATTCGAGAGTCTCATGGCAAATGGTCCACTTGTAATAAAGCGAAGCGGCACAGCCTCCATCATCATAATGAGTTCTAAAATATAATTCTGAATCGCTTTTGTATCTAAATCTGTTTCCTGTAAGAAGATGATTTCACGCTCATCGGCAATCGCCAGCATAAACGCACCTGTCTTATAAAATCCCATGGCCGCAATTGGCGACAATGTCAACTGGATCTCAAAGCTTTCTGATAAGATGCCTTGAATCGCCTTCTTTGCACGTAAGAGCGAGAAATCACTGACCGCAATGGGTTCAGGTTTCACTTGGAAGAATGGCTTCAATTCAGCAATCTTATCGAAGCTGATTTCCTTACGCGTGATATCAAGCGACTTTACAGCCTTTGTTTTTTGATTATATTCGAGAACAGCATAGCAATCCGCGTCTTCTTGGTCGAGAATACTAGCAGCCTTCAAAAGTTCCTTCCAGTTGCCCTCTTGCAAGAGAATATCACTCACGCGTAGCACAAACTGTACTTCTGACTTCTTTAAGTCTGCGAATAGATCAAATGGTTCATTGAAGCTCGAAATCATTGGCAATTCTCTGGCACCTTTCACAGGATACCCCTTTTGCTTCAAGTATTCGATTTCCTCTTCATCAAAATCCGCACGTTTTGAAAACTGAATTTCGATGCCTTTTCTAAACCAAAACGCTTCGGTCCGTTCCTCTCCGACCACCTCGTCCGACATGGTTACCAGTCGTTCTGAGAGTCGATAACGAACAAGTTCTTCTTCGTTTTTGAAGAATAATAAACGTAAATCTTGCTGTTCATCACGTTCAATTAAAAAGAAAAACTTCACTGCTCCTCGTTTATTCTGAAAAGCAAAGGCAGCATTTTTGAGTTCTGTTTGCTTTTTTACGAGCTTAAATAGCAACGGTATACTTTGGTACAATTCCTGACTCATATACACTACCCCAATCTTTCTTTTATTCATTTTTATTATACTACCAATCACATAAATTTGATAGCGGTTTTATTTTTTATTTAAAATATTATATATTTGTCGCTTTTAAATGATTTAATTCCACCTATAAATCCTTTTTCCCACTATCCAATGAATTAATTCGTTTTTTTAATGATTTATTTTTTCAACTTTTCAAAACTCTTAATATTTTCTTAATCTTTTTTCGGGCTCTTTCTTATCATTTTAAGCATAAAAATATCCCGCCAAGCATTGGAAAACCAATCCTTGACGGGGTACAGAATACATCTTATCGATCAATTTCTAAAACTTGCCCTGTTGAGTTTGAAACTTTTACCGTAACATCGTTCCCGTTACTTTCAAGAAATTCAAACTCCCAAATAATATCCCCATGATCCTTATCAACACTCCACTCACGAAGAACACCAGTTGAAAATGCTTTTTGCGCAATAGCAATCATATCATCAACTTGTTTTAAACTAGGAAGATCCAATTTTTTTACATTATGTTCATTAGGATCTGCGTTATCTTGTTCTGCTAGAATAAAAGTTTTGGAATTTTGATCATATCGATATGTAAACTCAGTTGTACTATTCATTGCTTCCACTTCATAGTATGTGCCATAAACAAGTTCAATTTTTGTTATATCCAAATCAGGATAAGCTTTTTGGAACGCATCAATCAATTCTTTCTGCATTGCATTTTGACTTCCGATAGACTGACTAGAACTTGTCACTGCACTTGAAGTAGTAGGTGTATTGGCTATACTTGTAGTGGCTGTCACATTTGTAGCAGGAGCTTGCGTTGTCTGTTGCACTGTTGTTTCAGGAGCAGCAGTCGTAGTTTCTTTTGCTGGTGCAGCTTGGTTTGAACAAGCGGCTAATAAGCTTGCGGCTGCAAGACTTAAGATTTTTGTTGTTTTTTTCATTTTTTCACTCCATTCTTAAGTTTCCGCTATTATACACTATTTTGTTAGAACTTCAAAGAAACCTTTTATGAATAATCGAAGAAAAAACACCCTATTGAACCATCAATAGGGTGCGTGAATTCACAGATTATTCATTTGTGTCTTCTTCAGAAGTTGCTGGTTCACCAACTAAACCTTCTGTTTGTTCCACTGGTAATACTGGTTCTGAAGTACTTGTTTCCATATTGCGGTAACGAGCCATACCTGTACCAGCAGGGATGATCTTACCGATGATAACATTTTCTTTCAATCCTAGTAAGTGGTCTTTCTTGCCGCGGATAGAAGCATCTGTCAAGACACGAGTTGTTTCTTGGAATGATGCAGCAGACAAGAAGCTGTTTGTTTCTAATGAAGCTTTTGTAATACCTAATAATACAGGACGAGCTGTCGCAGGCACTTCACCGTTCATGATTGCAGAGCGGTTACGTTCTGTAAAGTCTGCAATATCAAGTAATGTTCCTGGAAGGATTTCTGTTGAACCTGGATCCATTACGCGAACTTTACGTAACATTTGACGAACCATTACCTCAACGTGTTTATCGCCGATTTCTACCCCTTGCATACGGTATACTTTTTGTACTTCACGTAATAAGTAGTTTTCAACTGATAATACGTCACGAACACGTAATAATTCTTTAGGATCGATAGAACCTTCTGTTAACGGAGCACCACGATCGATGATTTGTCCTTCTTCCACTTTTAGACGAGCTGTAAATGGAACTGTATAAGTACGAGTATCTGTAGAACCTTTGATCGTAATTTCTTTTGTACGACTTCCAGCATTTTCTTCGATAGAAACTACTTCACCCGCTACTTCACTGATTGTCGCAACCCCTTTAGGATTACGCGCTTCGAAGATTTCTTGGATACGAGGTAAACCTTGAGTAATATCGTCTCCGGCAACCCCACCGGTATGGAACGTACGCATTGTTAACTGTGTACCAGGTTCCCCGATTGATTGAGCGGCAATTGTACCAACTGCTTCCCCAACTTCAACTTCTGAACCTGTAGCTAAGTTACGTCCATAACAGTATTTACATACCCCATGTTTTGTATCACATGTGAAGGCTGAACGAATTGTAATTTCTTCAATTCCAGCTTCAACAATCTTACGAGCAATATCTTCAGTAATGATTTCATTGCGTGCTACTAACACTTCACCTGTTTCAGGATGTTTCACTGAACGTTGTGCGTAACGTCCTAACATACGTTCTTCAAGTGTTTCAATGACTTCATTTCCTTCTTTAATCGCAGTAATTGTTAAACCTCGATCGCTTCCGCAGTCTGTTTCACGAATGATCACATCTTGCGCAACGTCTACTAAACGACGAGTTAAGTAACCTGAGTCGGCTGTCTTCAAGGCCGTATCGGTCATCCCTTTACGAGCACCGTGAGTAGACAAGAACATTTCCATAACGGTTAACCCTTCACGGAAGTTTGATGTTACCGGTAATTCCATGATCTTACCGTTAGGAGCGGCCATAAGACCACGCATACCAGCAAGCTGAGTAAAGTTAGAGATGTTACCACGGGCTCCAGAATCACTCATCATGAAGATTGGGTTACGAGAACCTAATGTGCGAATTAACGCTTTTTGGATATCATCTTTCGCTTTGTTCCATGTTTCGATAACACGTTCATAACGTTCATCATCTGTAATTAAACCACGACGGAATAATTTAGAGATGTTGTCGACTTGTTTATGTGCTTCTTCAAGAATTTCTTTCTTGTTGTCCGCAACTGAAATATCTGCAATCCCTACTGTTAAACCAGCACGAGTTGAGAATTTATATCCTAAGTCTTTCATACGGTCTAACATCATTGAAGTTTCAGTGATATGGAATCGTTTGAACACTTCGGCGATGATTTGACCTAAGTTTTTCTTCTTGAATGGAGAAACGATTTCGCGTTTAGCGATTTCTTCTTTAATGTTTGCCCCTGGTTCTAAGAAGTATTTATCTGGTGTAGCTACTTCTAAGTTTTCCATTGTTGGCTCATTTAAATAAGGGAATTCGTTTGGCATGATTTCGTTGAATAATAATTTACCAACAGTCGTTACCATCATTCTCTCTTTTTGCCAATCAGTAAATGGTTTATCTGGAAGCGAGCTTGCTGGAATCGCAATACGGCTGTGTAAATGAACGTATCCATTGTTGTAAGCCAAGATTGCTTCGTCCATGTCTTTGAAGAACATACCTTCACCAACACGGCCTTCTTGTTCCATTGTTAAGTAATAGTTCCCTAAAACCATGTCTTGAGATGGTGTAACTACTGGTTTACCATCTTTAGGGTTTAGGATGTTTTGAGCCGCTAACATTAATAAGCGCGCTTCAGCTTGAGCTTCTTGAGATAATGGTACGTGAACCGCCATTTGGTCTCCGTCGAAGTCGGCATTGTAGGCTTCACACACAAGTGGGTGAAGACGGATGGCACGACCTTCTACTAGAGTTGGTTCGAACGCTTGAATCCCTAATCTGTGAAGTGTAGGTGCACGGTTCAATAGAACTGGGTGTTCACGAATTACTTCTTCAAGGATTCCCCAAATATCGTCATCTAAACGTTCAATTTTACGTTTAGCGCTCTTGATGTTTCCAGCGATTTCACGTTCCACTAATTCTTTCATTACGAAAGGTTTGAATAATTCAATCGCCATTTCTTTAGGAAGACCACATTGGTACATCTTCAAGTTTGGTCCTACTACGATTACAGAACGTCCAGAGTAGTCTACACGTTTACCAAGTAGGTTTTGACGGAAACGACCTTGTTTCCCTTTAAGCATGTGGCTTAATGATTTCAATGGACGGTTACCTGGTCCAGTAACTGGACGACCACGACGACCATTATCGATTAAAGCATCCACTGCTTCTTGTAACATACGTTTTTCGTTTTGAACGATGATACGAGGTGCGTTTAATTCTAATAAACGTTTTAGACGGTTATTACGGTTAATCACACGACGGTATAAATCGTTTAAGTCACTTGTTGCAAAACGTCCACCTTCTAATTGAACCATTGGACGTAAATCTGGTGGGATAACTGGAATAACATCCATTACCATCCAACCAGGTTTGTTTCCTGATTCTTTGAAGGCATCTAAAATGTCTAAACGACGGATTGCACGAGTACGTTTTTGACCTTGAGCTGTTTTCAACTCTTCTTTTAATTCAGCGATTTCAGCGTCTAAGTCAACATTGTTTAATAACTCTTGAACGGCTTCCGCACCCATTGCAGCGTGGAAACGAGTTCCGAATTCTGCACGTTTTTCACGGTATTCACGTTCAGTTAATAATTGTTTGTTCATTAATGTTGTGTCGCCAGCGTCGATAACAACGTAGCTTGCAAAATAAATGACTTCTTCCAACGCACGTGGACTCATGTCTAACACAAGTCCCATGCGGCTTGGAATACCTTTGAAGTACCACACGTGTGATACTGGAGCTGCTAATTCGATGTGTCCCATACGTTCACGACGAACTTTTGAGCGCGTTACTTCAACGCCACAACGATCGCAGACTTTCCCTTTGTTGTTGATTTTCTTTAATTTTCCACAAGAACATTCTAAGTCTTTTGTTGGTCCAAAGATTTTCTCACAGAATAAACCATCGCGTTCTGGTTTTAAAGTACGGTAGTTGATTGTTTCTGGTTTTGTAACTTCACCATGTGACCACTCACGGATTTTCTCCGGAGAAGCTAACCCAATCTGCATACTTTCAAAATTATTTACATCTATCAAGGGGCCTACCTCCCTTTCTTTTGGAATTGCCCTACGATTCCAATAGTTCTATTACTCTTCGTCAGTATCAAAATTGTCTTCAACGTCTTCTACATCGGCTGCATCTTCTTCAGCTGCGTCAGCTGCTTCTTCTGCTGCTGATAATTCAGCTGCACGATCAGAATACTCATCTAATTGAGCACGTCTATCATTTGTTCTTTCAACGTCACTGAAACGAATTCCTTCGTCTTCGTCCATATCTTCAAGTTTGATTTCTTCATCTTGTGCGTCAAGTACTTTCATATCAAGACCTAAAGCTTGTAATTCTTTTACTAATACGCGGAATGATTCAGGTACACCTGGACGTGAAATTTGTTGACCTTTAACGATTGATTCGTAAGTCTTCACACGACCAACAACGTCATCTGATTTGTACGTTAGGATTTCTTGTAATGTATAAGCAGCACCATAAGCTTCCAGTGCCCATACTTCCATTTCCCCGAAACGTTGTCCACCAAATTGCGCTTTACCTCCAAGAGGTTGTTGTGTAACTAGTGAGTATGGTCCAATTGAACGAGCGTGAAGTTTGTCGTCAACCATGTGGGCAAGTTTGATCATGTACATAACCCCTACTGACACACGGTTATCGAATGGTTCCCCTGTACGTCCATCATATAGAATTGTTTTCGCATCACGAGCCATACCCGCTTCTGCAACAGTTCCCCATACGTCTTCATCTTGCGCACCATCGAATACTGGTGTTGCGATGTAAATACCTAATTCACGAGCAGCCATCCCTAAGTGTAACTCTAACACTTGTCCGATGTTCATACGTGAAGGTACCCCTAATGGGTTTAACATGATGTCAACTGGTGTTCCATCTGGTAAGAATGGCATATCTTCTTCCGGCATAATACGGGAAACAACCCCTTTATTACCGTGACGTCCGGCCATCTTATCCCCTTCATTGATTTTACGTTTTTGTACAATATATACACGAACTAATTTGTTTACGCCAGGTGCTAATTCATCACCTGCTGCACGTGTGAACACACGTACATCGCGGACAATACCGCCACCGCCGTGAGGTACACGTAGAGACGTGTCACGAACTTCACGAGCTTTTTCACCGAAGATTGCGTGTAATAAACGTTCTTCTGGTGATTGTTCTGTTAACCCTTTAGGAGTTACTTTACCGACTAAGATGTCACCATCTTTAACTTCGGCACCGATACGGATAATTCCGTCAGCGTCAAGGTTCTTCAATGCGTCTTCCCCAACGTTTGGAATTTCACGAGTAATTTCTTCAGGTCCAAGTTTTGTATCACGAGCTTCTGAATCGTAGTCGTCGATGTGGATTGATGTATACACATCGTCTTTTACTAGACGTTCACTCATGATAACCGCATCCTCGTAGTTGTAACCTTCCCAAGTCATGAACGCTACTAGAACGTTTTGTCCTAATGCTAATTCACCTTTTTCCATAGAAGGTCCGTCTGCTAGGATTTCGCCTTTAACTACTTTATCCCCTTGTGCCACGATTGGACGTTGGTTGTAACACATACCCGCGTTTGATCCGTGGAACTTAGTGATTTGGTAAGTATCTAATGTGCCTTCAGCTGTACGTACACGTACTTCTTTAGCATCTACGAATTCGACAACACCATCACGTTTACATAACAAGGCAACCCCTGAGTCATGCGCAGATACGTATTCCATACCTGTACCGATGAATGGTGCTTTTGGATTTAACAATGGAACAGCTTGACGTTGCATGTTCGCACCCATCAACGCACGGTTTGAGTCGTCGTTTTCTAAGAACGGAATACATGCTGTCGCAACTGCAACTACTTGTTTTGGAGAAACGTCCATGTAGTCAACTCGTTCAACTGGTACTTCTAAGTTTTCAGATACGTAACGCGCCATAACAACATCGTTCACGAAGCTTCCGTCTTCATTTAATGGAGAGTTGGCTTGCGCTACTACGAAGCTATCTTCTTCGTCAGCTGTTAAGTAGTCGATTTTATCTGTAACTTTATGAGTGTTCCAGTCTACACGACGGTATGGAGTTTCGATGAAACCATATTTGTTGATCTTCGCATATGTTGATAAGCTGTTGATCAACCCGATGTTTGGTCCCTCAGGAGTTTCAATAGGACACATACGGCCATAGTGAGAATAGTGAACGTCACGAACTTCATAGCCGGCACGGTCACGAGTCAAACCACCAGGTCCTAACGCTGATAGACGGCGTTTGTGTGTTAACTCTCCTAATGGGTTTGTTTGGTCCATGAATTGTGATAATTGAGAAGATCCGAAGAACTCTTTAATTGCCGCAACTACTGGACGAATGTTTACTAATTGTTGTGGTGTCACTGTTGCAGTGTCTTGGATAGACATACGTTCGCGAACCACACGTTCCATACGAGATAAACCGATACGGAATTGGTTTTGTAACAATTCCCCTACTGAACGGATACGACGATTTCCTAAGTGGTCGATATCGTCTGTTGTTCCGATTCCCTCGTAAAGGTTTAAGAAGTAACTGATTGTTGCGATAATGTCGCTTGCAGTTACGTGTTTCACATCTTCAGCTACGTTTCCGTTACCGATGACTTTAATCACGCGTTCTGCATCATTTGGAGCATAAATCTCAACTGATTGAATCGTTACTGGCTCTTTGATTACACCGTCTTCTGATGGATGTAAAGTGAATAGGTTCGCACCTTTTTCAAGTACTTCTACTACTTTTTCCATTACATCGCGTTCAAGAACAGTTCCTTTTTCAACAACGATTTCTCCTGTTTCAGGATCCACTAAATTCTCAGCGATTGTTTGGTGTAATAAGCGATTTTTAAGATGTAATTTTTTGTTTACTTTGTAGCGTCCTACTGCAGCTAAGTCATAGCGGCGTGGGTCGAAGAAACGAGCTGTTAATAAGTTACGTGAACTTTCAGCTGTTTTTGGTTCACCCGGACGTAGACGATCATAAATGTCTTTTAATGCTTCTTCTGTACGAGATTCATCCATACGTTTATGAACATCTTTATCTAATGTTAAACGTAATGTTTCGCTATCCCCGAAGATTTCTTGGATAAGGTCATCTGAACCGAAACCTAACGCACGAACTAATACCGTTAATGGGATTTTACGAGTACGGTCGATACGCACATAAGAAATGTCTTTTGAGTCTGTTTCATACTCTAACCATGCACCACGGTTTGGAATTAATGTTGAACCATATAATTGTTTACCGTTTTTGTCAGGTCTGTCATGGAAATAAGCACCTGGAGAACGAACTAATTGAGATACAATTACACGTTCTGCACCATTAATGATAAATGTACCCATTTCAGTCATTAATGGGAAGTCACCGAAGAATACTTCTTGGTCTTTCACTTCGCCAGTTTCTTTGTTCACTAAACGCATTTTCACGTATATTGGAGCCGCGTAATTTGCGTCGTGATTTCTAGCTTCTTGTAAGTTATATTTTGGAGCATGTAATTCATAATCTAAGAATTCCAATGATAAGTTACCAGTGTGGTCTTCGATTGGAGAAATATCCTTGAACATTTCACGGATACCTTCATCTAAGAACCATTGGTAAGAATCTGTTTGGATTTCAATCAGATTAGGTAATTCTAATACTTCACTGATTCGTGCATAACTTCTACGCACACGGTGTCTACCGTATTTCACATCATGATGTGCCAACTCTTCCACCCCTAATAATTAGTATTGATAAATGTTACATTTTGATGACATTTATTAAAAGTTCGTAACAAATGGAGATTTCGGTCGATTTTTAAACAAAAAAAAACCAAAAGAATTGTTTGCTGTCATTTGTGAAAAATGCAAATTCTTTTGTTTTAAGCCTTTATTTGTAAGGAATTGGACAATATTTCAACCCTCACATCGATTAAAATCCACACTTATTGCGTTATATTATTATACACAAAATCCCAAGCATCGTCAAGGTCGACAACACTTGGGAAATTTAGATTTTATCTAGTTTTTTGGGACTAATACGTGCCCTCTTCTACTGATTGATTCTTCACGATTTTCACAATCCGACTTGTTCCAAGACGACTCGCTCCTAATTCGATGAATTTTTCTGCATCTTCAATGCTAGAAATCCCACCAGCAGCCTTCACAAGAACGCCTTCGCCAACGTGTTTCTTCATTAATGCTACGTGCTCAAATGTTGCACCAGCTGTTGAGAAACCTGTTGAAGTCTTGATGAATTCCGCACCTGCTTTTGTCACAACTTCGCACATTTTGATGATTTCTTCTTCTGTAAGAAGCGCTGTTTCGATAATGACTTTTAAAATATGACCATTACATGCTTCATGAATTTGACGAATTTCATCTTCGACTACATCAAAACGTCCGTCTTTCACATCTCCAATATTAATGACCATATCAATTTCTTTTGCCCCATTTTGGATAGCGTCTTTTGCCTCGAAGACTTTTGTCGCTGTTGTGCTATAGCCGTTTGGGAATCCGATAACGGTACAAATTGCTAATTTGCCATCCACGTATTCGCTAGCACGTTTGACAAAAGAAGCTGGGATACATGCTGAAGCTGTTTCGTACTTCATCGCATCATCCAAAATCTCTTTAATCTCGCTCCAAGTTGATGCTGGCAATAGCAATGTATGGTCTACTGTTTTCAAGATTTCTTTGATTTCCATATAATCCCTCTTTCCTATTTTGCGCGGTCTTCCTTAATTAAGTTACGAAGTGCTTCAACGGCAACTTTAATCGCTGCTTCTGTATCGTGAACGATTGGGTTTGATAATCCTGCTGCCTCACGTTCTTGGTTTCCTACTACTAGGAAAGTAGATCCAACGCGAACGCCTAAGTGGCTTGCTACAACAAACAATGCTGCAGATTCCATTTCAGAAGCCTTCACGCCAAGACGTTTCCAAGCTTCCCATTTGTTTTGCAAGTCATAGCTAACTGGCATCACTTGTGGTTCGTGTTGTCCGTAGAAAGAATCTTTACATTGAACAACGCCTGCATGTGTTGTGTAACCTAAGTCTTTACCAGCCTTTAACAATGCTGTTACTACATCGTAGTTGGCAATCGCTGGAAATTCGATTGGTGCGTACTCACGTGTTGTTCCTTCTGTACGAATCGCACCTGTCGCAATCACGATATCGCCGCCTTTAACGTCAACATCAATCCCACCACAAGTTCCTACACGCACAAATGTATCTGCACCACTGCGCACTAATTCTTCAAGTGCGATTGCAGCAGATGGTCCACCAATCCCTGTTGATGTCACACTAACTTTTTCTCCATCTAAATAACCTGTATAGGTCACGTACTCGCGATTATCTGCCACCAGTTTTGCATCTTCAAAATGTTCTGCGATTTTTGCACAACGTTTTGGATCCCCTGGTAAAATCACATAACGACCGACATCGCCTTTACGTGTGTGAATATGATATTGTAATCCTTCTTCTGCATATTTCATGAAAAACTTCCTTTCCTTGCACTAACCGTGCCCTGATATTGCCCTAGCAAACTAGGAAGGGGCCATGGTTTTTCCATAGCCCCAGATAGGAGGATGATGACAAATCTTCATCAAATAATTATGCCTATAAATGCCTGATGCAAGTATAGTTGAAAGGATTAAATCATTGGATATACAGTTACCATAATTATCTATATTTGCCTTTTCATCCCTCTACACTCACCAATATTTTACCAAAATCACCCTTCTTTTGCAAACGGTTCATTTTTGATTTTGGATAGCCTAGCTTTATTTTCTTGTCGGCTAAAAGCTCATCTAACAACTCCCAGAGACAGGCTTCCATCTGGCTTTCAGGATTCGGAACAGGGCGCATGAGCGGACGCCAAACTTCTCCCACTCGCTTTACAAAATCCATCATTTCGACGTCTCCTGTGTAAGCCATTTGTTCCAACAGGATCCACGCATGTCCTTTCCAGACAAGATTGGGTACCTTAAACGTCTCTGCATAAATCGGAAAGGTCAAGAAACGGCTTGGCAAATCTTCAAGCGTTTGCCTGCATCGATATAACTTCACAAGAAATGCCCTCGTTAGCGGAGAGGCTAATTTCTTAAAGAGCATCGTGTCTCTTGGCGTCCATTCTATCGCACCATCTGGCTTTAAGTGTGCTTTTACTGGAACAGAATCTTCGACTAGCTTTCTCCATTTTTTCCATGAGAAGGCCACAAGCGGCACTCGTACGACTTGAAACGCTATCTGCTGCGAACGAGGTTTCACCTTAATGTGCGTATGAAAAATCATCTCACCCTTCACAAAGAAAATCAGATAGTTCCCAAGTTGTGGATGGTATTTCATTAAGTAGCTAAAGGTGTCCGTCAATTTATGCTGACTCTCGTAATTCTCCCCTAGAACCCAGTCAACCGACATTTCAATCTCTCCCAAATGTCGTGTTCGCTCCACGATTTCTTCCGTAGGAATCACACTGCATTGATACTCGATGCACCACGTACGTTTCTCCTCTGTCACGACGATATCCGGGATTTGTTCAATAGATGCTATATAAGGTTCGAGTTCTGCATGAAATCCATGGCTCTTTAAACTCTCCAGCAATAAATGTTTCCCCTCTTGATGTGCGATTGTTTCTTCCTGACGATGTTTTTTAGGCATATGTGAAAAGAACACGACGCCATTTCTGGAAACTTTCCTAGTCACTTCTTCTCCGCATTCCGGGCAAAAATAAACTTCATCTTCTTTAATTTGTGTGGCATGAATCAACTCTCCTGTTTTGGTTCTAACGATATTCATATCTATCACCTCAACAAAAGATATGAAAAAAAGGAAGCAGATGTCTCTGCTCCCCTAAAAATTTATTTTTCTAAATTCTTTTCTTGTACGATATCCCATGAGAACCCTAAGGCACCTTCACCAAGGTGAGTTCCTACTACAGGTCCAAAATACGATAATGAAGTACGTAATTTAGGATATTGTTCTTGCATTTTTTGTCTCCAAGCTTCGGCAGCTTCTGGAGCATTTGCATGGATAATGACTAATTCATAGCCGTCACCATCTGTTGTTCCTGTTTCGTCTGCGAATAATTGTTCAATTCGTTTCATCGCTTTTTGTTGCGTACGAATTTTTTCGAAAGGAACGATTTTCTTATCAACGAATGTCAAGATTGGCTTAATTTTCAACATAGACCCCACTAATGCAGCCCCTGCAGATAAACGTCCACCACGTTGTAAGTTGCTTAAATCATCAACGATAAAGTAAGCTGTTGTACGATCCACTAGACGTTGTACAGTTTCAACGATTTCTTCTGGTGAATACTCTCCAGAATTCGCCATAATAGCGGCAAGTTTTACTGCACGTGCTTGCGGAGCACAACTAATACCTGAATCGATTGGATAAATGGCTACTTCGTCTTTCATATCTTCAGCAACAGCCACACAAGTTTGGTAAGTTCCACTAATTCCGCTAGAAATAGTAATAGGAATAATAGCGTCATAATCTTTTGCAAGTTCACGGAATAATTCGTAACTTTCTCCTACTGGTGGTTGTGTACTTGTTGGAAAGACTGAAGAAGTTTTTACTTTTGCGTAAAACTCTTCTGCTGAAATATCGATATCTTCACGGTATGTTTCTTGTCCAAAAATAACAGACAATGGCATCACGTAAACACCTAAATCAGCTAGTTCTTCTTTTGTTAAGTAAGCCGTACTATCTGTAACTACAGCAATTTTCATCCATTCAACTCCTTTCACATTAGAAAATGATAGAACACGAAAGTCAAAAAAATTGAAGCTTTCACCTCTCGATTATATCAAAAAAGCATTTCAGACGCAATGAATGGAAAGTTTTGCTTAAGAGTCTTAACATTACTTGCTCATCTTTCATTTTGCAGTATAATAGGTTACATAGAAATTTTTATCGGAGGTACTATGGAACAAAGATCAACACAACATCAATTAGATAAACAAAAGAAAAATGACTGGTTCTTACGATTCTTTAAAGGAATGTTCATCGGATCAGGATTTATCCTACCAGGTGTCAGCGGTGGTGCACTCGCTGCCATTTTTGGACTTTATGAACGTTTAATTGCTTTCCTAGCAAACGTTACAAAAGACTTCAAGAAGAACTTCTTATTCTTCTTACCTGTGGGAATCGGTGCTCTAGCAGGTATCGTAGTTCTATCCTTCGGTGTGAGCTACTTATTAGGAAACTTCGAAACTATTATCCTTTGGTTCTTCATTGGATGTATCGTTGGTACAATTCCTGCTCTTTGGAAAGAAGCTGGAAAAGAAGGTCGCTCAACTCGAGACATTATTATCCTCGTAGCTTCATTCGCAGTTGGAACTTTCCTATTATACTTAGGAAACACTGCTATTGAAGGAAGCGTTGAAGCAAACTTCTTCACTTGGATGATTGCTGGCGGATTAATCGCCCTTGGGATTATTGTTCCTGGACTTAGCCCATCAAACTTCATCGTCTACATGGGTATGTACAAACAAATGTCAGATGGTTTCAAATCATTAGACATGAGCGTTATCCTTCCTATCGCATTAGGTGGGCTTGTAACATTAGCGCTCTTCTCAAAACTTGTACACTACATTTTCAAGAAAGCTTACCCACAATTATTCCACTTTATTTTCGGAATTGTGCTTGCTTCAACTGTAATGATTATCCCAACAAACTACGCTGGATTTGACATCGTTCAATACCTTGCTTGCGTTGTAATGTTAGGATTCGGTACATGGCTTGGCGCATTCATGGCAAAACTTGAAGACACTTATAAATAACATTCGAAACAGCTTTGCTTCTTGCAAGGCTGTTTTTTTATGTCCAAAATTATCATATATGATAATTTCGCTCTCACTTCAAGATGTAACATTTTTGTTACGTAACAAAAATGTTACATCTGCTTTTTTATGAAACGCACACACTCTATCCCTTCTCCCTTGCCCTTTGTCGAGAATAGAATATATCAACTCTCTCCTCGAGTAGAGTTTTTACCACAAAAGGCGATTATGGGATTGCGTTCACCTATTAAAAAGAGAATTCGCTTATCAGACATTTATTGAAACCATAGCGGGGAATCATATCGAATGCGAATTAAAAGCCGTTATGGATTTCATCCATTACGGCTTGTTTGAGGCTTCGAAGGAGAAAGACTTCAAAGGCTTTCTCCGGTATCCCGCTATTTTGTTTCAATAAACAATGGCTGATAATAAGAATTCTCTTTCTAGCAGCATCCCCACTAATCCCATAATCGCCGCCCTTGGCGGAAGTTTTGAGCGCACAAAAAAACTCTCTCGAAGTGAGAGAGTTTGTAAAGTTCTTATTTGAGACCGTATTTTTTGTTGAAACGATCCACACGTCCGTCTGCTTGAGTGAATTTTTGACGACCTGTGTAGAATGGGTGAGAATCAGAAGTGATTTCCACACGTAGTAATGGGTATTCGTTACCGTCTTCCCATACAACTGTTTCACTTGAAGTCTTTGTTGAACCTGATAAGAATTTGAATCCTGTAGTTGTATCCATGAAAACTACTGGACGATATTCTGGGTGAATTCCTTGTTTCATTTCTATTCCTCCTGCCCTGAATTATTTGCTAATCCAGAGTTATTTATTTTCGCATGCATAATGCAACACGAATATAATACCATGCTCAAATTGAATTTGCAATAGTTTTATTCATCCCCTAATTCAAGCCCTGGAATTGCGTTTAAATCCATATTTGCGAAGTCTTTTTGCAAATATTTTGTATACGCAGCAGCACCAATCATCGCTGCATTATCCCCGCATAGAGACAATGGCGGAATTGAGAATGTGACTGTTTGGAAGTGTTCTTCCATCATCTGTGTCATCGCTGTACGAAGCCCCTTATTGGCAGCCACTCCTCCTGCTAACACAAATTGTTTTACAGGATACGTTTCAAGTGCGCGTCTTGTTTTTTCGACAAGAACCTCAACAACACTTGCTTGGAAACTTGCAGCTAAATCTTCAGGGATAATCTCTTCCCCTTTTTGTTTCGCGTTATGGACACGATTGATAACCGCTGATTTCAATCCACTAAAGCTAAAATCAAAATGGTCTTCATGAATCATTGCGCGTGGGAAATCATAAGTATCCTTCCCGACATGCGCTAGTTCATCCATTTTCTTTCCACCAGGATATGGCAAGTTCAAAATACGACCAATCTTATCGTACGCTTCCCCTGCTGCATCATCTCTGGTTTCACCGATAATCTGGAACTCACCGTCTTTTGGCATATATACCAATTCTGTATGACCTCCACTGACAACCAGTGCCATTAAAGGAAATTGAAGAGGTTCTACCAGTTGGTTCGCGTAAATATGTCCTGCCATATGGTTCACAGCAATGAGTGGTTTTCCGCTAGCTAAGGCTAAGGCCTTCGCTGCAGAAATCCCAATCAGAAGAGCTCCAACAAGTCCTGGGCCATATGTCACTGCGATAGCATCCATGTCATCTAGTGTTTTATTAGCTTTTACTAATGCTTCATCGATCACTTGCGTAATTTGTTCGACGTGATGGCGGCTGGCAATCTCAGGTACAACCCCACCAAAACGCATATGACTTTTAATCTGAGAGGCTACAATATTTGAAAGAATTGTATTTCCGTTTTGAATGACGGCTGCACTTGTCTCATCACAACTACTTTCGATTGCTAGAATCAATGTATCTTTCATATTGCTCCTCCTATCTTTGTTCAATTTCTAAGCGATATTCAATCGCGTCTTCAATAGGGTCTTTGTAGTAGTCACTTCTCGTATGGAAGGCTTCAAACCCAAGAATTTCATATAAATATTGAGCACGCTTGTTGCTTTCACGTACCTCTAGGAAAACCACTTTGACGTCTTTTTGCTTCAAATCGTATAAGGCCATTTGCCACAAGCGTTGCGCGAGGCCTTTACCTTGATAGTCTTTCGCAATCACGATATTGGTAATCGTTGCTTCGTCCAGTACCGTTTGAACTCCGAGGAATCCTACTAACTGACGTTGCATCCATACTCCGTAGTACGTATTCGTTGGATTTTCTAAATCCGCCAAGAAACTCTCGGCACTCCAATTGTTCGGATGCTCGTAATTTTCTTGCACTAATGCGACTAATGCCTCTGCCATCGCTAAATCTGCTGGATGCAGTCTTGTAAATGAATACTCAGACGAATGGAATGAAGACGGTGTTTTAGGCGGTAATTTGAAAAGCATTTCTACAGCATCCTCATTTTCAGGAGTGTAGTAATTTTCCTTTGTTCCCACTACCTCATATCCATTTTTGCGATAGAGTTTAATGGCTTTGGTATTTGAGATACGCGCCTCGAGTGTAATTTCTTTTTTATCAAGAGAACGCGCAATTTTTTCTAATGCTTTTAATAATAAAGTTGCGACATTTAAAAAGCGATAATCCGGTAATACAGCAACATTCGTGATATGTAAATCTGTTCCTTGTGTCGTTCTTGCGCCGACAAAACCGATAATATCCCCTTCGGATTCAAGCACAATATAAATGGCATCTGGATTATGTGCGACATCTTTTTCAAGAACATCCTTTGCCCATGGAGACTCTCCATCATACGCAGCCTTCTCCACTTCAAAAATGCGAGATGCATCCTCTGGAAATCCGATTCTGATTTTTCCTTGCGCGCCGTTTCCAAGAATCACTCTTTTTTCAAAGTTCTCAAACTGGTTGCGAATCGGATCTCTATGCTGCGCTTCTTCTAAAAACAGTGCTTTAATTTTTTCAAACCACTGAACGAAGCGTTCTTTAAACTCGTTCCACATACACTGACCCCTTTTCTAAAGGATGCTCAGCTTGCCAATTCTCTTCTGCTTCTGCCAGTTTCAAGTACATTGGGACAAACACGTCCGCGTCAACAGCTTCCTTATTTCTTCCTAATTCGATGAGCGATGTTGCATGAGGAATAGCATTTGGCCCTTCAAGCCACTTCGCCTCACTCGCTCCTTTTTCTACAATTGCTTCTTTTGTAATCGACTGTAATTGTCCTACAAAAGTCACTCTGTCTGATTGTTCTGGTAATGATTTTAAAAAATCATCCCACGAACTATGACATTCTGGAATCACCTTTTCAAAGCCTTCGTCAGTTTTTTGATAACCTACTGCAAAAATATTTCCACGTCTGGCATCAAAAAACGGCACAACTAGTTCGCCTACTTCAACTTTTGAAGCAAGGTCCGGTAAAAAGACGTCGAGACTGGAGACTCCAACAAGTGGAATCCCCAGACTCTTCGCGAGTGTTTTAGCAACGGTTACGCCAATTCGAAGACCTGTGTAAGATCCAGGACCTTCAGCAACAACGACCTTTGTTAAGTCTTTTGCTGTAATGCCGGCTTCTTTAAATACGGCTTCAATGGTTGGCATGAGGAGAACACTATGTTGCAACGTGTTCTCAATCGTTTGTTCAATAATGGTACCGTCTGTCAGTTCTACAGCGACCGATAATGTCTTATTCGATGTATCTAGTGCGAGGATTGTCATACGGCACTTCCTTTCTAACTATTTCGTAAATTCATGCATGAAGGCGCTGAATGCTTCTTGGCCTTCTTTTGTTTGTTTAAAGACGCCTGCATATTCTAACACACGGCAGAATTTTGCACTAACTGCTTTTTGTAAAAATACGTCTACAGTTTCTTTTGTTGGTGCTTGTGCTTTTAATTCTTTCGCCCATTCTTGGTGAATGGCTGCGACTGCTTCTAGAGTTCCTTCTCCAACGAGATAGTCTCTCACTTCACCAAGTTCACGCTCAAGACGAGGCGGTAAAATCGCAAGCCCCATTACTTCAATTAAACCGATATTTTCTTTCTTAATATGTTGTACATCCGTATGTGGATGGAAAATTCCATCAGGGAACTCCGGTGTTGTACGGTTGTTACGTAACACTAAATCAAATTCATACGCATCTCCTTGACGACGCACGATTGGCGTGATTGCATTGTGCGGTTCCCCATTAGACTCACGTAAGATTTCAAGATCTTTGTTTTCGTAGCCTTCCCATGCTTTCAAGATATCAACCGCTACTTCAAATACTTCCTCACGGTTATTTCCGCGAAGACGAAGCGCAGAAAGCGGCCAGTAAAGACGTTCGATTTCAACGGTGTCAAACTTCTTAGAAATTCCAGTTTCTAAAACTTTAGCACGGTTCATTGGGAATTCGTAACGTCCCCCTTGATAGTGATTATGACTTAAAATCGACCCTCCAACGATTGGAAGTCCTGCGTTTGACCCTACAAAATAATGTGGGAACTGTGTCACGATTTCAAGGAGTCGGCTAAACGCTCCCTCATCCACTTTCATTGGTTCTAAGTTTTCAGACAAGAAGATCGCATGTTCTGAATAATAAGCATATGGAGAATAGTGATACCCCCAAGATTCTCCATCTAGTTCCATTCCTACGATACGATGGTTTGCACGACCTGGCCAGTTGATACGACCATGGTAGCCCACGTTTTCAAAACATAGACGGTTGGCAGGATAATTGAAATCCTTCGACTGTGCTGCTTTGATGATTTCTTCTTTTGTTTTTTCTGGTTTTGATAAGTTAATCGTGATTTCTAAATCGCCATACTCTGTTTCTCCATTAAAGGAAATATTTTTAGCGATATCATTTACCTTAATTAAGTTTAAATCGAGCGCCATTTTATAAAACGCATCGGTTGCTACTTTTGGACCTTCTTCGTATTTCTCCCAGAATAGACGATTCAAATCTGAAGGCTTTGGAATCACGAGGTTCATTAACTCTTGTTCAAGCCAGTCGCGTTCTTCAGAGTCGTTTGCAATCTTACCAGCTTCAACAGTAGCTTCTACTAAGTTTGCCATTGCATCTAGTAAAGAAGGTTGCTCCACCTCATTCGAACTTTCAAAAGATTCTTCTCCCACTAAATAAAGCACACGATTTAATAAATAGTAACGATCTTCTTTTGAAACATACCCTGAAGCAATCGCACTATTTACAAATTCTTGAATGGCCTTATTGATTTTCATAATCTTGTCCTCCTACCAACTAGTTCCTAATCGATTAATATGCACGAGCAATCCAAACCGTATGAGTGGCTGGTTTACCTGTTACGATACATTTTTCTTTTTTCACTGGAGCGTTAAATGGAATATTTCGAGTTGTGAAGCCTGTTTCTTCTTTGATTTTCGCTTCACTTTCTTCTGTTCCATCCCAACCAACTAATACCCAACCAGGTACTTCGCCAGCTTCGCGTTTTGCTTCGATATGAGCTTTCAACTCATCTAAAGTATCAATGTTTGTATATTCGTTAGAAGCACGCATCTTACGAGCTGTTTCTAACAGACGGCCTTGCATTTTATCTAATTCCGCTAAGATTGTATCTACTAAACCATCGAATCCTACCGCTACTTTTTCGTCTAAGTCACGCATTTTTGTCATCACTTGATTGTTTTCTAAGTCGCGAGGTCCGCATTCGATACGCATTGGAACACCACGTAATTCCCACTCATTGAATTTGAATCCTGGTGAGTTGTCAGTGTCGTCAATCTTCACGCGTAATCCAGCTGCTTTCAATTCTTTTTGAAGCTCTTCTAATTTTTCTAAGATTGCTGGATTTTTCTTCCATGGTCCAACTGGAATTAAGACTACTTGTGTTGGAGCTACTTTTGGAGGTAATACTAATCCTTGTTCGTCACCGTGAGTCATGATTAATGAACCGATTAAACGAGTGGATACTCCCCAAGAAGTTGTATGCGCATGTACGTGTTCGTTTTCTTTTGTTAAATATTTAATGTCAAAGGCTTCAGCGAATTTTGTTCCCATGTAGTGAGAAGTTCCCGCTTGAACAGCTTTCCCATCTTTCATCATCGCTTCGATTGAGTAAGTGTCTACCGCACCTGCGAAACGTTCTGATGGAGTTTTTTGACCTTCGTAAACTGGCACTGCTAATACGCCTTCTACGACTTCTTTATAAATCTCTAGCATTTTCATTGTACGGCGACGTGCATCTTCTTCATCTGCATGTGCTGTATGTCCTTCTTGCCATAAGAATTCTGAAGTACGTAAAAATGGTAAAGTTTTCTTTTCCCAACGGAATACGTTCGCCCATTGGTTTACTTCGTATGGTAAATCACGGTATGAATTGATCCAGTTAGAGAAAGCTGTCCCAATCATTGTTTCACTTGTTGGACGAAGCGCTAAACGTTCTTCTAATTTTTCTCCAGCTGCTTCTGTTACCCATGGTAATTCAGGAGCGAATCCTTCAATATGGTCTGCTTCTTTAGTGAAGAAACTTTCTGGAATTAACATTGGGAAGTACGCATTACGAATGCCTTCTTCTTTGAAACGACGGTTAAACTCCTCTTGAATATGTTCCCAGATTTCATATCCGTCTGGTTTGAAAATCATACATCCACGCACTGGTGAATAGTCCATTAAATCTGCTTTTTGAATGGTTTGAATATACCATTTAGAGAAATCTTCTCTTTGTAAGTTTGTTTTTTCTGCCATCTGCTTGACTCCTTTTCGTTTTTTGTGAAATAAAAAAAGCCACTCCCCTAAAAAGGACGAATGACTCGCGGTACCACCTTAATTACACTTACGTTGTAAATGTCTCTTTAACATTGATAACGATGATTTCACCGGATTATTTTCATAATCACCTATTTGGTAGGTTCAGTTAAAGAGCGGGGGTTCTTTCTCAGCAATCAGAACTTTCTGTACCCATCATTTCACTTACTTTTCCATGTCCTATCGTACTCTAAACAAGGGTGGAAAGCAAGTGTTTTCTTGCTGTAAACTAGTCGTATTTTGCTGTCTTTTGAAGAAACTCTACTAAGTTTGTTTTATGGTTATATTTAATTGCAGCACTTAAATCTTTATCCAAGATGACTTTTTCTAAATCAATGTCGTTTACAGCGGCAATCGCAATAGTGTAATGGATGACATCTGCTAGTTCTTTGGCGAGTTCATTTGGTACTTCCTCAGCATTCCCATCTTTTCTACCGTCACGAATACTAATTTGCTCTGCAACTTCTCCAATTTCTTCGACTAATTTAATAAAGAGCCCCTGGTCAGATTTTCGATTCTTATAGACATCTGCTAAATACTCTTCATATCGTCTTACGGTTAATCCTGACATCCAATCACACTCCAATAAAATAAGCAATAGACCGATAAAGTCTATTGCTATTTTACATAATTTAATATGGAAGATAAAGAAACTATCGCTTATCTATCATCTTTGCTGCTTTATCCCCAATAATTTGGATAATAAATACCAAAATAAGGATGGCTACTGTAGCGACAAAGATGATATCTACTTTGTTTCGTGTATAACCAATGAGGTAAGCTAAGTTTCCTAATCCTCCCGCACCGATAACACCGGCTACTGCTGTAGAACCGATTAACGCGATTGCAGTTACGGTAATCCCTGATACAAGTGCTGGAAGTGATTCTGGAATCAGCACTTTTGTAATGATTTGGCGAGTATTTGCCCCCATTGATTCTGCTGCTTCAATGACTCCTGACGGGATTTCATTTAACGCGATATCCACTAGACGCGCGTAAAATGGCGCTGCACTGATGATCAATGTTGGGATTGCCCCTTTAGGCCCTACAATCGTTGACATAATCGCTTTTGTAAAAGGCATCAATAGTGTCAGTAAAATGATAAATGGAATCGCACGGAAAATATTAATGATTCCACCTAAAATCAGATGAACCCATGTATTTTCAAGACTGCGTCCCTTTCCTGTTAAGAAAAGAAGGAGTCCTAAAATTAATCCAATGACAAATACATAGAACGTTGGAATGAAGGTCATATAGAGAGTTTCATTAATAGCTTTAATGACATCAGGCCATACAACATTCTCGAACGAAAACATTTCTCTGAAAAGTTCATCTAGGCTTGCTGATGCTAAAAATAGATTAAACATGCTCTAACACCTCCACGATAATTTCTGCTTGTTTAAGATATTCGATGACTTCTTCTGCTTTTGAAGATTCTTCCTCAATCAAAATAATCATGCTTCCTAATATCCCTTTTTGCGTAATATTTACCTTCGCTTGTAAAATCGATACCGTTGCATCCAATTTTCGAATCGCTTCAGATAATACAGCGTCTCCGGTACGGTCACCTAAATACTGAATACGAACCGCTATACCTGGTCGTAGGAATGTTGAAAGGTGATGGAATACCTCATCGATTTCATCATCCACACGTTCTTCTCCCACGAATTGTTTTGTAATTGGTTGTTGTGGATTTTTGAAGACTTCAATTACTTCTCCGCTTTCCACTACTCGTCCTTCTTCCATCACGGCAACACGGTGGCAAATTTGACGAACGACATGCATTTCATGCGTAATTAACACAATCGTTAACCCTAGTTCTTGGTTGATTTCTACTAATAGCTTCAAGATATCTTTTGTCGTCTTAGGGTCAAGTGCACTCGTTGCCTCATCACATAAAAGGACTTCTGGATCGTTAGCTAAGGCACGGGCAATCCCTACTCTTTGCTTTTGTCCTCCAGAAAGTTGTGATGGATAAGATTTTTCACGCCCTGTCAACCCCACTAAATCAATTAATTCGGCTACCTTCGCTTTACGCTTAGCTTTTGGAACACCCGCAATTTCAAGTGAAAAAGCAATGTTTTCTTCGACTGTTCTCGACCATAAAAGATTGAAATGCTGGAAAATCATCGCAATTTTTTGGCGTTCTTTTAATAACTCTTTCCGTTTTAAAGTTGTAATATCTTTTCCATAAATATAAATATGACCACTTGTCACTGTCTCTAATCCATTTAATAAACGAATTAACGTACTCTTCCCAGCTCCTGAAAAACCGATAATCCCAAAAATTTCGCCAACACCAATCTCTAACGAGACATCTTTTACAGCTTCAACCGTGCCTTGTTTTCCCGTATACGTTTTGGACACGTTCTCTACTCGAATCATTCTTTCACTCCTTATAATTGTCAAAATGGAGCGAAAAGTCCAATGCGCTTGGCTTTAGGACTTTCCACTCCTCGTGTTTCTCTTTAATTTTCTCTATTATTTCGCAGGAACTACAGAACCATCTGTATATTTTTCGCTAATAAATTTACGAATTTCATCACTTTGTAATGCTTTAATTAACGCTTTGATTTTAGCGCTGTCTTTGTCAGCAGGTTTTACTGCGACTAAGTTAGCGTATGGTGAGCTTTCGTCTTCTAAAGCGATTGAATCTTTTACTGGTGAAAGTTTAGCATCGATTGCGAAGTTTGAGTTGATGATAACAGCATCGCCTTCATTGTTGTTGTAAGTTGATACTAACAATTCAGGTGCGATTTCTGTTTTGATTTGGATGTTCTTTGGATTTTCAGCAATGTCGCTTAAGCCAGCAGTGACTGGATCCACGCCATCTTTTAATTTAATTAATCCAGCTTTTGTGAAGAAGCTTAAGAAACGACCTACTTCAGCAGGGTTTGTTGAAGCATATACCACTGCGTTATCTGGTAATTCTTTTAATGATTTATATTTCTTAGAGTAAATAGCCATTGGTTCAATATGAACGTTCCCTACAGAAACTAAATCTTGATTGTGTTCTTTGTTGAATTTATCAAGATATGGAGTGTGTTGGAAGTAGTTTGCATCTGCATCTCCTCCGTAAACGATGTTGTTTGGTGTTACGTAGTCATTTACGATGTTGATTTCTAATTTGTACCCTTCTTTTTCTAAGATTGGTTTAGCTGCTTCTAAAATTTCAGCGTGAGGTGCTGGTGAAGCTACTACTGTAATAGTTTTATCTTCTGCTTTTGCTGCTTTTGCTGCTTCTGTTGTGTTTTCTGATTTTGCTGAGTTGTTTCCACAAGCTACTAATGCTGTTGCTAAAACTCCGAATGTTGTTGCTTTGAATAATTTAGATAATTTCATGTTATAAATCCCCTTTTTAGTTAAATGATTGTTCTTTGTTTGAAAACCACATGCGCGCTTCGTGATTTCCAACAGATGGTTGCTCTGTCCATTTTGGTTTGGGCCATAAAAAAAGCTTCCCCTCTACACACTAGAGGCGAAGTTTTCGCGTTACCACTCTAATTCCGATAAACCTCACAGTTTACCGCTCCAAAAGTACGTTGCATGGTGCAAGATACCCTTGTACGTTATCGAGTACAAATCGCAAAAGCTTCATCACCTTTGTTGCTCCCAGACCATTTTCAATAAATTGCCCCGTATCCTTTCCCACCAACCGGATTCTCTTTAACGTTCTTCTTTATTTACTTATCTGTTCATTGCATTGTTTTATCTGATGAAATTACTATAAACGATGGCCCTATTCTGAGTCAATACGAAACTCGTTATTTGATTATACCTGTTTTTCAGAACTCGTTATAACTTTTATGCATATTGTCTTTAACAAAAAAAGAAGGAGCGCACAGCGGCACTCCTCCTGCTATTTTTAACTATTTTTTCAAGAACTTTCTCATTGAAAGAACTGAACCAAACGCACCGATAAGAACACCGATGGCAACCATTCCTGCTGATACATAAATCAAGAATGGATTTGGATCGAGTAGGCTAAAGCTTGACCCAGAGAAGAAATCTGAACCACCTTTATACACCCATAGGTATACTGACCATACTAATCCAATTGGAATAATTGAACCGATTAATCCAATCATACCGCCTTCTAAGA
The DNA here is from genome assembly GCA_938039195.1 of uncultured Carnobacteriaceae bacterium. GTDB lineage: Bacteria > Bacillota > Bacilli > Lactobacillales > Aerococcaceae > Granulicatella. Next base: position 42,762 of record CALHVK010000115.1, on the reverse strand, counting down.
AGAATGGCCAACGAATGTAAGCTTTTGTCGCCCCTACAAGACGCATGATTTGAATTTCTGTTCTACGTGCGTAAATCGTTGCACGAATGGTATTTGAAATTAAGAACATCGCTAATGCTAATAGTCCTAAAATCACAACTGCACCGATATTACGCGCTGTTGCAATAATACGGAATAAGTTGTCCGCACGAGCTTCCCCGTAACGAACACGTGCTACGTAATCCATACCTTCGATTGCTTTTGCAATAGTACTTGTTTTTTGTGGTTCCACTGCTTTTACATCGAACGCATTACGAAGTGGGTTTGCATCATTTTTAAATAATGATAACTCTTCCCCAAAGTTCTTTGTTACGTCTTCTAACTCTTCGTCTTTAGAACGGAAAGTAACAGACTCAACGCCATCTAAGGCTTTAATTTTTGCTTCTAATTCATCTGTTTTTGTTTGGTCAGCTGCCAAATCAATAAACACACGTACGTTTACGTCATTTTCAATATCTGAACCGATTTTATTAACGTTGAATAGTAGTGATACGAACACCCCAACGATTAATAAGATCATTGAAACTGCAGAAACAGCACCAAATGTCATCAATCCATTTCTGAAAAGACTCTTGAAGGCGTCACGTATATGACGACCCATCGTTCTAATCTTCATATCCGTATTCCCCCTGTTCTTGGTCACGTACAATTTGACCATTCTCAATCGCAATTACACGATGCTTTTTCTCGTTAACGATTTGGCTATTGTGTGTTGCCATTACGATTGTTGTTCCTTGTTCATTGATACGCTCAAGGATATCCATGATTTCCATAGAAGTATCTGGGTCAAGGTTCCCTGTTGGCTCATCGGCAATCAGGATACCAGGTGTATTTACGATTGCACGGGCAATCGCTACACGTTGTTGTTCCCCACCAGATAATTCATTTGGGAAATTATCAATACGGTGTTTTAGGTTTACTAACTCTAAAACCTCTTGTACACGGCGTTTGATTTCACGAGGTGATTTTTCAATTACCTCCATCGCATATGCTACATTTTCGTATACTGTTTTATTTTGTAAAAGTTTAAAGTCTTGGAAGACAACTCCTACATAACGGCGTAGGAACGGAATTTGACGATCTTTAATTTTCATCAAATCATATTTACCTACACGAATTCTACCTTTAGTCGCTTTTTCTTCGCGATACATCATTTTAATGAAAGTTGATTTACCTGCACCAGAAGGTCCTACTACATAAACGAACTCTCCATCCTTAATTTGGATAGATAAATTATTAATAGCAGTGATCCCTTTATTATATTTCTTAGTTACATTCATCATTTCAATCATAAACTCACCAGCTTTCTAATCCTTCGATATTTTAATCCTCCCTATTATAGCACCCGAATATTACAACCCCTTCACATAAGATTACAGAAATATTAAATTAAGGATACGAGGAAAAGCGGTTAGAAACAGACCACTGGACCGGAGCGACGTAAAGAACGTGAAACGTTCTGCGGACGACTCCGGGAAGTGGACGCCGTTTCTGCTTTTCCGAGTTCAACTACTCAGGATACGAGAGAAATCCTTCATAGTGCGAAGGATTTGGGTGTGGGCATTGCTACTCGTATCATAATTCGTACCTTTAAGACAATACTCTACTCTGTTTTAGCAGTATTAACTCATCCTCAAGAAAGTCAATAAACCACTGTGTCATACTCTATGCGCAAACAGGGTTGGATATATTTTAAAGCACTGAAGGTTGCCCCTAAACTTATACGGAAGATTCACCCAATAATAATACAGTTAATTAAAACGAACTTAAAACAATTTGCCTCGCAACAGTAAAACACCCAGCTCTCACTAGGTGTTTATCTACTATTATTCTTCAGTTGCTTTCGTTCCCTCAAGCGTCCATTTCAAGTACGCATCCATAAACGGATCCAAATCTCCATCCATGACCGCACCAATATTTCCTGTCTCATATCCAGAACGTAAATCTTTTACCATTGAATAAGGATGGAACACATAGTTACGAATTTGAGAACCCCAGGCGATATCCTTTTGCTCTCCACGAATGGCTGCTAGTTCGGCAGCTTTCTTTTCTTCTTCTAATTGGAATAATTTCGCCTTCAACATCGCCATCGCTTGGTCTCTGTTTTTAAATTGAGAACGTTGCGCCTGACTCTGCGTCACGATTCCCGTTGGAATATGCGTAATACGAACCGCAGAAGATGTCTTATTAATATGTTGTCCACCAGCACCACTTGCACGGTACACATCCACTTTTAAGTCATCTGGATTAATTTCAATATCAATATCTCCGTCCATTTGCGGAACGACATCCACCGAACAGAATGATGTATGACGTTTCCCAGCTGCATCAAACGGCGAAATACGAACGAGACGATGCACCCCTTTTTCAGAGCGTAAGTACCCATAAGCATTTAACCCCTCAATCGACAAGGTTACAGATTTAATCCCTGCTTCATCCCCATCTTGATAGTCCACTGTTTCAACACGGTAGCCATGTTTTTCAGCCCAACGCATATACATACGAAGAAGCATACTTCCCCAGTCTTGCGATTCCGTACCACCCGCACCTGGATGGATTTCTAAGATGGCACTGTTCTTATCATGTGGACCGTTCAGTAACATACTTAATTCGTACTGTTGCAAGTCCTTCTCAAGAGAGCGAATCGCTTCAACGATTTCCGCATGAACTTCTTCATCTGGCTCTTCTTTATACATTTCAAATAACAAACCCGTCTCTTCATGCGCTAATTCCATTTTATGGAAAGTATCATAAATTGACTTTAATTCATTATTCTTTTGAATGACTTGGTTCGCTTTTTCGCTATCATCCCAAAATGATGGTTCAGACATCTCTTGCTCATAGGCTGCGATATCTTCTTCTAAGCGATCTAAGTCAAAGAGACCTCCTATAACTGATGATTTGTTCATTCATGGCCTCAAGCGCATTTCTAATTTCACTAATTTCCATACTGACCTCTTTCTAAAAGAAAACGGCGAAATGCTTCGCCGTCTCCCTTTGTTATTAAGCTTTTTCTGAATCGTCATCAGAAGTTCTGTCGTGACCTGTAGCCACTACACTACGAACTCCTTGTACTTGTTCACGTTGTAAGTTTTGACGAATTTGAGATTTCATCAAGATACGTGTTACATCATAGTCGATTGCAGCAATCATTTGTTGGAATCGTTCGTAACCTTCTGTTTGGTACTCTGTTAATGGATCGATTTGAGCATATCCACGTAAACCAACGCTTTGACGTAATTGGTCCATATCATCGATATGATCTGTCCACTTACGGTCAACCACACGTAAGATAACTACTTTTTCGAACTCAAGCATTTGATTGTCGCCATTCAATTGCTCTTGTTTTTCTTTGTAGATTTCCATTGCTTTTTCGTATAAAATTTCTTCGATTTCAGCAGCTGTTTTACCTTCTAAATCGCTAATTGAAAGCTCATCTGGAGCACAGATTGAGTTGTGAGCAAAGTCCACAATTCCTTCTAAGTTCCACTCTTTTTGATCTGTCAATGTATGACTTTCCACAACACGGTGAATAGTACGACGGATCATGCCTTTTGTTACTTTTTCAAGTGATTTCTCTTCATTAATAATTTGTAGACGTTGTGAGTAGATGATTTCACGTTGTTCACGCATAACTTCATCGTACTCTAGGACGCTTTTACGAGTATCGTAGTTGTTCCCTTCAACACGTTTTTGTGAAGACTCTACTTGTTTTGTTAACATCTTACTTTGGATGAAGTTATCATCTTCTTCATCTGTTAAGTTTAGACGTTCCCAAATTGCTTGCATCTTTTCTCCACCGAAACGTTTCATCAAATCATCTTCTAATGATAGGTAGAATTGCGTTGCACCTGGATCCCCTTGACGTCCACTACGTCCACGTAATTGGTTATCGATACGACGACTTTCGTGACGTTCTGTACCAATCACGCAAAGTCCACCAAGTTCTTTCACGCCTTTACCAAGCTTGATGTCAGTACCACGTCCGGCCATGTTTGTCGCGATTGTTACAGCGCCACGTTGACCTGCTGACATGATAATTTCTGCTTCTTTAAAGTGGTTTTTAGCATTTAATACTTCGTGCGGAATTCCTTCTGCGCGTAACATGTTTGAAAGCAATTCACTTGTTTCAACCGCAACAGTACCCACAAGAATTGGTTGTCCTGCTTCATGACGTTGTTTGATATCTTTAACAACCGCACGGAATTTACTACGTAATGATGGGTAGATTAAATCTTGACCATCGATACGTTGAATTGGACGGTTTGTTGGAATCGCAATAACGTTCATGTTGTAGATTTCTCTGAATTCTTCCTCTTCAGTCTTCGCTGTACCTGTCATCCCTGACAATTTACGATACATACGGAAGTAGTTTTGGTAAGTGATTGTCGCCATTGTCTTAGACTCGTTTTCAACTTCAACGCCTTCTTTAGCTTCAATCGCTTGGTGAAGACCATCTGAATAACGACGACCTTCCATAATACGTCCAGTAAATCCATCAACGATTTTTACTTTACCTTCATCTACCACATAGTCGATGTCGCGTAACATAATGTAGTTCGCACGTAAAGCTTGGTCGATATGGTGAACAAGCGCTGAGTTATCCACGTCATAAAGGTTTGGTAAGCGGAATGTTTGTTCAGCTTTGTTAATCCCTTCGTCTGTTAATGAGATTGTCTTAGAAGTTAAGTCGATTGTATAATCTTCTTCCTCTTTCAATCCTTTTACAAACATATCTGCACGTTGGTATAACACTGTTGATTTTTCAGCTTGTCCTGAAATAATCAATGGAGTACGCGCTTCGTCGATTAAGATTGAGTCTGTTTCATCGACAACTGCGTAGTTTAATGGACGTTGTACCATTTGTGATTTGTAAACCACCATGTTATCACGTAAGTAGTCAAATCCTAATTCACTGTTTGTGCTGTAAGTGATGTCTGCAGCATATGCAGCACGTTTTTCTTCTGATGACATTCCTGTTAAGTTTAACCCTACAGTCAAGCCTAAGAAGTTGTATAACTCACCCATTTCGCGAGCGTCACGAGAAGCTAAGTATTCGTTAACGGTAACTACGTGTACTCCGTCGCCTGATAATGCGTTTAAGTATACAGGCATTGTCGCTGTTAAAGTTTTACCTTCACCAGTACGCATTTCCGCAATGTTCCCGTCATGAAGTGTAATCCCACCCATGATTTGAACTTTATATGGGAATAAGCCTAATACACGTTTAGCTCCCTCACGTACTAAAGCGAATGCTTCAGGAAGTAATGAATCCAGAGACTCCCCTTTAGCATATCTTTCTTTATATTCTTCTGTTTTTACTGGAAAATCAGCATCTTCTAATGCAGCCATTTGAGATTCTAACGCAATTACCTTATCCGCTAGTTTTCCTAAACGACGTAATTCACGCTTATCATTTTCAACTAACTGTCTCAAAAAATTTGCCATTTAATTAACTCCTTTTTTATTTTCACCACTGTTTTTAAATCGGTGAACATTTTAAATCTCATAAAAGTACTACAAATAGGTGACTACACCTATTGCATCTTATTCATTCTACCATTGTTTAACTAATTAAGAAAGTAAAAAAGGTGACTTTTTTTCAAAGTCCCCCTATTTTTTTTAAGGTTTTAAGTCAATGAAACCCGATTTCTGTTCCAAACGGAGAGTTATTGCTGCTTTTTTTCATACGCAACCTCATTATTTATAAGCACGATTTGGGTTCACGACAAAAAAGGTGGCTTAAAAAAGCCACCTAAAATTCTATTAATTCGTTTCAATCAAACCATATTTTCCATCTTTACGACGATAAACAATGTTTGTTTCGTTCGTTTCAGCATCTTGGTAGATAAAGAAGTTATGTCCTAACATGTTCATTTGAAGAACCGCTTCTTCGCTATCCATTGGTTTCAAATCAATTCGTTTTGTACGAACGATTTCTAATCCTGTTTCCTCCTCTTCAGTCACTTCTGGAAGTGGTGGTAACACAATATCGAATCCTTTTTCGCGAGATTTACGATTGATTTTTGTTTTATGTTTACGAACTTGTCTTTCAAGTTTATCGACTACCAAGTCAATACTTCCATATAAATCAATTGAAGTTTCCTCGGCACGTAGAACTAAATAAGGAAGTGGGATCGTAACTTCAACTTTTGCAGTCTTTTCAGCATAGACTTTCAAGTTGACGTATACAGTCGCATTAGCAACGTCAGTAAAGTATTTCTCTAATTTGCTAATTTTCTTTTCTGCGTATTGACGAATCGCTTCTGTGACCTCAATATTTTCTCCACGGATATTATATTTAAACATAATACTCTCCCCTTTCATCTGGAAAACCAGATTTGAAGAAATACCTAAGGACCACTCTTAGGAATTGCTTCGTTTGATTTCTATAGTTTTATTATAAAGCATGTACAGGGCTTTTACAACCGTTTTCAAATATTCTTTCATTAAGAATTGTTAAGGAAAAACGGTATTTTTGAGGACTTTTCTTTGGCGAAATTTTGTTTTCATGACTTGAAAAATCATACAGCATTGAAGATTAGAATCATTCCCAAGAAAAATCAATCTCTTCCTCAGTCAATCTCTTCCCCTTTCTCGAAAGTCTTAGATCCCTAGTTAAAACAACACAGAATCTTCATTTACAGAAATCGTTTTCAACGATATAGTGAAGTAGTAAACAAATTATAAAGGAGTTACTCTTATGGAAAAAGTATTTGCTAGTCCGTCTCGTTATGTTCAAGGGAAAGATGTTCTTAAAACTGGTCTTTCTCACGTGTTGGCTTTGGGAGATCGACTTCTCCTTCTTTGCGACCCTATCGTTTATGATTTAGTCGGTAAAGAACTGGAAGAAAACCTCGTTAAAGAAGGCGCATTTGTTCATCGTGAAATCTTCCATGGTGAAGCTACTAATGATGAAGTTCGTCGCGTTGCTGAAGTTGTGAAGGAACATCAACTAAACGTAGTCATCGGCTTAGGTGGTGGTAAAACTATCGATACTGCCAAAGCGATTGCGGATGACTCCAATTGTCCGGTAGCTATTTTACCAACAATTGCTTCAACGGATGCTCCAACTTCTGCCCTCTCTGTTATTTATTCAGCAGAAGGCGTGTTTGAACGCTATCGTTTCTACAAGAAAAATCCAGAATTAGTATTAGTCGATACAAAGGTCATTGCCAATGCTCCTGTTCGTTTATTAATCTCAGGAATTGCCGATGCGCTTGCTACTTGGGTTGAGGCTCGTGCAGTCATTGAAGCACAAGGAGGCACAATGGTTGGTCAAGTGCCAACGATTGCAGCAGAAGCCATCGCTCGTGTCTGCGAAAGTACTTTATTCGAAAATGGTCTACAAGCCGTAGCCGCAGCAAATGCCAAAGTAGTGACACCTGCTTTAGAAGCCGTGGTAGAAGCGAACACACTACTTAGCGGTATCGGTTTTGAATCAGCTGGTTTAGCAGCAGCACATGCTATCCATAACGGATTCACTGCCATTCACGGAGACATCCACTCTCTAACTCACGGTGAAAAAGTAGCTTATGGTACATTGACACAACTGTTATTAGAAAATCGTCCAAAAGAAGAACTCGATAAATACATTACTTTCTATCAAGCACTTGGATTACCAACAACGCTCAAAGAAGTAAAATTGGATTCTGTACCATATGAAGACTTACTCAAGATTGGGGCCCTTGCAACACAAGAAGGCGAAACCATCCACCAAATGATTGTTGACTATACTGCCGAAGATGTCGCAAATGCTCTTCTTGCTCTTGACCAATATGTCACTACAAGATTCTAAAAATAACTAGATAGATTCCAACAGCCCAAGCAGAAATCTGCTTGGGCTGTTTTGTCGATTGGTTTTGTATCATACATGATACATATCATGCATGATACACTTTTTATCTAAATAATGTCAGAGATTCTACCTCTTCAACACCCATTTTGATTAACACTTTTGCAGCCAGATGCAATGTGGCACCTGTCGTATAAACATCGTCCACCAATAAGACTCTTTTGGGAATCACGGCTCCTTCTTTGACCCTAAACGGTTGTTTTAGTTGCAAACGCTCCTGCCTTGTCTTCTCGGATTGCTTCTTCCCCTTGCCAATATGTTCTAAAAGCGAAACGGTTGGTACCTGGCACTGTTTCAGTAAAGTTGGAATCGTCTCGAATTCCCTCTTTTTTAGACTCGCTTCGGACGACGGTAATGGACAAAGAACATATCCTTTCTTTTGATACCCAAGCAATTCTCGTCTTAACTCTTTGATGACCAACGCCATCACTCTAGTATCTCCCACAAATTTGAATAACTCCATAAACTTTCGCCCGGCCTCGTCATAAGCATACAAGACCGTATTCTTTAAAAGCACCGCTTCTTTTACTTGATGCCATTTTTGACAATCCGGGCACACCTCTACTTTTGTCATCAGCCGTCCACACTCTAGGCAAGTAGGTTGTTGTTTTAATTGCATAAAGGGCTGTTCACAATTGACGCAAATGCACTTTCTATTTGCTCCTAGTAAAAACGAGAGTATTGGTTGAGAGTGTTCCACTTCTTCTCCGCACCATAAACATTTCATTTGGACTCCCTCCCCCGAAGTGCTTGTTTATTTAAGTCTTCAATTTCCCTGACCGCCTGGACCATCGCTTTAGTTTTTCCATTATGAAAATACACCACTTCTCCTGTTGGGTATTCTGCTGTACGTCCAACCCGTCCTGCGATTTGCACGAGTACTTCCCTTGAGAATTCCTCTTCATGAGCATTGATGACGCAAACGTCCACCCCAGGAAAAGTCACTCCTCGTTCAAGAATGGTGGTCGTCACCAAAAAATCAAGCTCTCCTGCTCTCATTTGCGCAATTCTTGCTTGCCGAGATGGTTCTTTAGAACTAACCGTCTCGAATTTTGCATTTGGAAATTTTCGTCTAAGGGATGCTTCTATCGGACTTAGTAGTGTAATTCTTGGTACAAATAACAAAAATCGTTTTCCTACTCTTACATGTTCTTCGATAAACCGTTGCAATGGTTTAGGAATTTTCTTCTTGCGTAATCTTTTTTCTAAGTCACCACTATAAACCATCGTTGGAACGACTAATGGTTTCTTATGATATCGCTCCGGTAGCAAGGATACCGACAGCTCTTTTCGTTTGATTCTTTTCTCTAGCGTCTGGGAAGGTGTTGCTGTCAAATAAAGCAAACAGCCGTCCTCTTTCAGTGCACGATGCACTGCCCGAATGAGTAATTCATTATCCCGATAAGGAAACGAATCTGTCTCATCAATCACGATCAAATCAAACGCGCGGTAGAACCGGAGCATCTGGTGTGTCGTCGCAATCGTCAGTGGCACTCTCTTGTATCCTTCCTCCGACTGTGAATGTAGGACGTTCTGCTCGACTGTAGGGAAAGCTTCCTTCAAGCGCGGCGCTAATTCCACGCACACATCAATTCTTGGCGCGGCAATAGCGACTCGTTTCCCTTGTTGTAACATCCATTCGATACTTGAAAAAATCATCTCCGTTTTCCCTGAACCTGTCACGGCCCAGAGTAAGTGCTCACGGAATCCTGTTTGCTTTACGACTTGCAAGCACTCCAAAGATAGCTGTTCCTGTTTTGCACTTAAGGTATGTTTGTAATGCGCTAATCTTTCTTCTCTTTTTGGAAAAGGCTCCTCTTCTTCAGGAGTCGCAATCAACACACTACATGCCTTCACCTTTCCCATTCCAATACATTTCAAGCAATACCAACATTCACCTCCTGCGCAATTCAAGCAAGGTCCTTTAGCAAATTCCAACCGCTCGGTATTTCCACAAAACTGGCACTCTTTCTTCCCATTTTTGATGGCAATTCCAACATCTAGCACTGCATTCGTAGGCACTTCATGCTCTTTTAGCATCGATTGATAGACAGCTTGAATACGTCCAACAGCTCCCTCCATCTCACTCACCTCACCCCTAACTACGCAAAAAAAATCAGAAGAAGATTTCTCTTCTTCTGATTTTTGTTTGAAAGGAGTGCTTCTATTATGAGAAGAATGCGAGTAATACCCCTGCAGCAATGGCACTACCGATAACTCCGGCTACGTTTGGTCCCATTGCGTGCATTAATAAGTAGTTACTTGGGTCTTCTCTTTGTCCTTCTTTTTGTACAACACGAGCGGCCATTGGTACGGCAGACACCCCTGCTGCACCGATCATTGGATTGATTTTACCGCCAGATAGTTTGTACATCAATTTACCCATAATAACCCCCGCCGCAGTACCTGCAGCAAAAGCGATTAATCCTAGTAAAGTAATTTTAAGAGTCGATACTGATAAGAATAATTCCCCTGTTGCTTTCGCTCCAACGGTTAATCCTAAAATAATAGTAACTCCGTACATCATCGCATTTTGTAGAACTTTTGTAATGTTTGGGACTACCTTAATTTCTTTAATTAAGTTACCGAGCATTAAGCATCCTACTAATGGTGTTGCACTTGGTACTAATAAGCTGACGAAAATAGTAACGATGATTGGGAAAAGAATTTTTTCCGTTTCACTCACTTTACGGTTTTCTGTCATCTTCACAAGGCGTTCTTTCTTCGTTGTGAGCGCACGAATAATTGGCGGTTGAATAATTGGCACAAGCGCCATATATGAGTACGCTGCTAGGGCGATTGCTGGTAATAAGTGCGGTGCAAGTCTTGTTGTTAAGAACAAGGCTGTTGGTCCATCCGCACCCCCGATAATCCCTACTGAAGCAGCTTCTTGCGGTGTCATTCCCCACATTACTGAAAGGAAGAATGCGACGAAAATACCGAATTGAGCTGCCCCACCAAGCAAGATGGTCTTTGGATTTGCAAGTAGCGGTCCAAAGTCTGTTGACGCACCTAAGCAAAGGAAAATCAATGGTGGATAAATACCAAGGTTTGTTCCTTGATATAAGTAATACAAGAGTCCACCAGGTCCATTTTCAGTAGGGGCATCCATTAATCCTGCTAATGGTAAGTTTACAAGGAGCATCCCGAACGCAATCGGAACCATTAAGTATGGTTCATACCCTCGTTTAATCCCTAGATATAGAAACACGCAGGCGATAATTAACATAATGATGTTTTGAATCGTTAAGTTATAAATCCCACTTGTTTCAATCAACTGTTGAATGACTTCCATAAACCATCGCCTCCTAAATCGTTAAGAGTGGTTGGTTCGATTCGACAGATTCATTACTTGATACATGAATTGCTTTCACAACACCGTCAGCGGGAGCAAGGATTTCATTTTCCATCTTCATGGCTTCTAAAATCACAAGTACATCTCCTTTTTTCACTGCATCACCGACATTTTTGCTGATCGATAATACAATCCCAGCCATTGGAGCAGGTACCACTTCACCGTCTCCTGTTGGAGCAGGGGAAGAGGCAGCTTTCTTTTCTTCCACTGGCGCACTAGGTGCTGGAGTTGGAGCAGCCGCTAATTTTTGTGTTGCTTCTTCATTTGAAATTTCTTTAAGTGAGACGATAAATGTTTCGCCATTCACTTCTACTTCGTATTTTTTCATTTAGTCCACCTTCTTTTCAATCGATACAATTTCAAAGTGCTTGTCCGGAACATCCGCACTCGCTTTTGTTAAAGCGACCAGTGCGGCAACTCGAGCAAGTTTATTCGTTTCAAATAGTGTTCCATCATTTGTTGGAATTTCAGGCTTCATCTCAACGGGTTTGCCTACAACTCCAGCAGTGGGATGACTCTTTGCTTCCAACATTTGGATAACTTTAGAGCTTCCTTGCATGAGAAACATTAGAATCGTCAACATCACAAACACAATTCCCATTGAAACGATTGTGATCCATAGGATTTCTAATAAACTTAAGTGCATAACTCTCTCCTCACTTTACAGTCGCAAAAATCTTCACGATTTCAGATGGTTTTTGCCATTGTCCATTCTTCTTGAGCAAGAATTCTTTACCGACTTTAGGGAAGAGTGCGTAAGTTAAGACATCTTCGTCACTTCTTGCTAAATCTCCAAGTTCTGCTTTGAGTGTTTCGAATTCAGGTGGCAAGTGGTTTGCTGGTCGATCGCTGATGACTTCTTGGTCACCAATGATGCTTCTTCTAAAGCTTTCTTGAATTGGTACTGGTGATTGACCATACGAACCAAGTAAGTAAGCTTTCACTTCATTAGAAACCACTTTGTAGCGTTGACCTGTAAGAACGTTCATCGTTGCTTGTGTTCCCACCATTTGACTCATTGGAGTAACGAGTGGTGGATATCCAAGATCTGCTCTTACCTTAGGTACTTCTTTTAATACTTCTTCGTATTTATCAGTTGCGCCTGCTTGCGTTAATTGAGAATACATATTTGATAACATTCCACCAGGCACTTGATATAAAAGTGCACGTGGATCTGGTGTTAACATTTTTGGATTTAATGTTCCATCTTTAATGTATTTATCTTTAATTTCTCGGAAGTGGTCTGCAATTGGTTCTAATTTTGCCAAATCGACAGTAATATCATAGCCTAATTCGCGAAGTGCGATGACTAATGATTCCGTAGGTGGTTGACTTGTACCTTCACTAAGTGGTGAAAGTGCTGTGTCGATGCAGTCTGCACCGGCCTCAATGACTGCTTGATACGTTAGTTGCGCAATACCGCTTGTGCAGTGTGTGTGCACAACAATTGGCACTGTAATCACTTCTTTTAATGCACGAACAAGCTCGATCCCTCTAGCTGGTGTCAAAATGCCGGCCATGTCTTTCACACAGATAGAATCGGCACCCATTTCTTGCATTTTTGCTGCTAGTTCTTTGTAATAGTCGATAGTATGCGCATCACTAATCGTATAGCAGATGGTCATTTGCGCTTCTTTGCCTGTTTTCTTCACTGCGTTTAGTGAAGCTTCTAAGTTACGAACATCATTCAACGCATCGAAAATTCTGAAAATATCGATTCCGTTTTCTGCTGATTTTTCGACAAATTTTTCGACAACATCATCAGCATAGTGACGATATCCTAAAATATTTTGTCCGCGTAATAACATTTGTAGCGGTGTTTTCTTTAAATGTTTTTTCAAGGTACGAAGTCTGTCCCATGGATCTTCATCTAAGAAACGAATACATGAGTCAAACGTTGCTCCACCCCAACATTCCAAAGAAGCAAATCCTGCTTCATCAAGTTGATCTAAAACTGGAAGCATATCTTCAATTCGCATACGGGTTGCCATCAAAGATTGATGGGCATCCCGTAAGATTGTATCTGTAATTCCTATTTTTCTAGTCATCACTGAACACTCCTTCCATTATAAGACGTCGATAAAGCGTTCGATTGTCTTAATGCTTTCTAGTGCATCTGTTGGAATTGGATGTTCTGGATTTGCATCATTAAATGCTTTCAAGTAGTCTAGACGGAATTGCATACGGTCACGAATTAACGCAGCGTAATCGCCGTTCATTTCAGGCACTTCATATCCTTCAACTGGTAAGTATTCCATTCCTGGAAGGCCACCGAATAAATCGAAGTTTGCTTTACCATCTACTACTGTTTCAATGACACCAAGGGAAACTTCTTTTGTAACTTTCTTACCTAAGAAATCTCCTGTATTGATGATGTAGCAATCTACACCTTTATCAAATAATGCTTTGAATTTATCGTAGTCTTCTACTAATGGATATACACGGAATGGGTTTGCGTATGGTTCGATAACAAGCGCATCTAAGTTTGCCCCAGCTCCTGTATTTTCAGCATTAGAACGTTTTGTCATTAATGTACATCCTAAAATAGATGCCAAACGTGGATCTGTGATTTTCACTAATGGTGGTAGTGCATCATCTTTCATGATCCAGAAAATAGATTGAATTGGTTCTGAAATCTTATCAACACGGTTTGGTGTAGAATAACGAGATTTAACCGTACGTCCGTTACCGTTACGAATATCTTCTGTTACTAATACTTTACGGCCGTTTTCATCCAGAGTCACACCACAGTTTTGAACCGTTACGAAGTAATCTTGTTCTCTGTGACCTGCTGGATAGTCATTTGTTTTGTCGAAGTAAGAAGGTTCCAAAGCTACAGATGAACCATCTTCTACCGAAATCACAAATGCATCGTCGTGTAATACTTCAATGTCGTATTTATCGTCATGTTTTGCGTGTGTTAATGTAGACTTACCTGATCCAGATAATCCGAAGAAGCTTGCAACGTAAGAAGCGCCTTCTTTACGGAAAATCTTCAAACCACCGTGGCAAGAAACGTAGTTGTTACGAGCGGCAGTTGCCCATGCTAATGTTAACGTTCCTTTTTTGATTTCCCCAAAATAACTCATTCCTAAAATTGCAGCACAGTTATGTTTTGTATCAAAGAATGCTAATCCATCTGGGTAATCAGGATGTCTCCAAGTTGGGTCGAAGAAAATGAAAATATCATTTTCGTCATATTGTTTAGACGCATCATAACGTCTCTTATATTGGTCATTGAAAATTTGGAAGTTCAATAACCATGAGTACAAGTTGTTAATGTGTTCTTTAGGCATTGTGATATGTGCCTTCACCATGAAGTCTTCATCAAGACCTACAACGGCTGTACCCTTAATAAACGGTCTGAACGAACTGTTATAAATCTCTTCACGAATAATCGGAATAATCTTAGCATCTTCTGCTGGATTATTACCCAAAATTCGACGAGCTTTTGCAGTACGTCCTACAACGCTCCCATCAACCACCGTAAGAATATGTGCATCCTCCGGTAATCCTAAATCCTTTGCGTTTGCAACGAACGCATCTAACACTGTTGTATTAGGTGCTTGTGACGCTAATTCATACGCCTCTGCCAGAGTCGGAATTTCAGTCGCATTGTTCGAATAAAAAGCTGGTTCAATAGTTGCCTTCAATTGCGAAAGATGCGGATTGCTCTTGCGTATAGTGTCTGTAGCGAAACGATCAATTGTTGCCATAATATCAACCTTCCTATCTTTTTATTGATAACTTAATTATACACGAAAACGCTTTAAATGTAAGCGTTTTTTGTGATTTTTTTTGCTAATTTCTCTATTTTTTTCTTTTAATTATTGGAATCTCGTCCAAAAGTAGCGAATCGCTCCCAAATAAAAAAACGAGTTACCACTTTCGGTAACTCGTTCATTCTTACGATATTGTTTTTAAATCCATTTCAAAGCACATTCCGTCCTCTGTTGCAAAGAAGCGATGTGAAATGCCTTCTCGTTTAAGTAGTTGGTCTACGCTGTAGAGTCCCACTCCATTTCCTCCACCGGTCGTTCCTTTAGAGGAAGGCAATAAGGAGAAGGCTGTCTCTATTTGCTCTTTCGTTAGAGGCAAACATGGATTTTCAATCGTCAACACTTGGTCGGCTAATTGAATTTGAATGACTCCTTCTCTCGTTGAATGTTTAATCGCATTCATCAAAAGATTATTCCACACATTTCGAAATGCGATTGGATTCGCCTCAATCGTTAGAGGTTCTAATGCTGTTTGAATCTTTAGCCCCTTTTCTTGAGACAATAATTGAAACTCTTTATTCCACTCAGGTAGAACCTTTTCTAATGCAATGGGTTCTTTCGTCAAGGTTTCTTCTTGCAATTTAGAAAGCTCTAGAATCTCTTGGACCAAGTCAGACATTTGGTCCACTTTTCCTATGGATTCTGCTAAATAAGTATCACGGTCCTTATATTTACCGACATTAAGACTCATATTCTCTAATAAAATACGAAGACTCGCTAACGGCGTTTTAAGTTCGTGAGAAGCACTCCGTAGGAAATTCACCTTTGTTTTTTCAAGTTGAATCATCTTTTGGTTCTTCTCTTCTAGTTCATCAATCACGGACAATAAATGTTCGTACAACTCATTGATTTGCGTTTCCATTTGTCCAATTTCATCGGATCTTGGATTCACAAAACGCGCATCTCTATCCAATTCCATCATTTTCTGAGTGACTCTAGACATTTGCATCAACGGTTTTGATAATTTCCTAGCGTAAATATACGAGAAAATCACTGCTGTAACTATCGATATCGCAAGCGATAATGGCAGATAGCTGAAGGTTACTTTTGTGGCCTGTTTTACAGACTCTGTTGTCGTAACCACTTGCAGTTGCATCTGCTTGCCATCTTTAGTGGTCACTTGGCGATCTTCGATAATGACCGAGTTTTGACTACTATTTTCATCAATCGGCAATTCGGTCCCAAGCTGTAAATTTTCACCCGTCGATTCTTTCTTTAAATAAGCTGTAATCCCCTCATTTTTAGCATATACCTGCAAGGCAGAGGCCGCACCTTGTTCATCCACTTGCGATAAACTTTCCACTAAAATATCTGCTTTACGACTTAGTTCTTGCTGACGTTCTTGCAAATAAAAGTGCGGAAATGCAAAGTATAAAAACAGATGCGCAATCACCACAAGCGTACCTAAAATACTCAACGTATAAATAAAAATCTTGGGAAACAGTTTTAATTTTCTCATTTTTACTCCAACTTATATCCGACATTTTTAACGGTCACGATACAATCCAACAATAATTTTTTTCGTAATTGTTTGATATACACATCCACAACACGGTCAAAAGGTGGATCTTCATGGGCTGCCCACACGTGATCCAATATTTGAGAGCGACTCAACACTTGGCCTTGATGTTCTACGAGTAACTTCAAAACTGCAAGTTCCTTAGCCGTCACATCCACAATTTGTCCGTCCACTCTTGCTTCAAAACTTGTAAAGTTCACGCTCGTTGTATTGTAATTCCAAACATTCATTTCTCCGTAATAACGTTTCAATACGGCTTCAATCTGCTTATGCAAGACGACGAGGGAAAAAGGTTTTTGAATAAATCCATCAACGAGTAACTCAAAGGTTCTCACTTGTGTCTCTTCGTCATGAAGTGCTGTCAGCATTAGAATAGGAACTTTACTAGTTTTACGCACCTCTTCTAACACTTCAAAGCCATTCTTACGCGGCATCATAATGTCTAGTAAGATTAAATCAATCGATTCTTTTTGAAAGACTTCAAGAGCAACGACACCGTCTTCTGCTGTAAATACATGAAAGCCTTGCTCTGATAAGTATTCTCGAACGCCTTCGCGAATCGCTGCCTCATCTTCTACGATTAGCAAATTCAAAACCATCACCTCTTTTACTATTATATCAATCTATTCGCTATGAGACTAGGCCCTAAGCATTTTTATTCTGTATCTTGTAATAAACTCTTCGGAGATTTTTGTAAAATAAACACGCTTCCTAGAAGAACTGCAATAACAATGACTACAAGTCCAAGTCCAACAACCGTTGCTTTGTCCATATTGGATACTGTTACCGATAATTCTGTCAATGTCTTATTGAAACCATCCACTGCTGCTCCACCACCAAGGTTGGCTGATTTAGCTTCGTTTGCCAGTTGAGTTCCAAGACTACTATTGACTTGGCCTAAAATGAGTTTTCCAACCCATTCGCTGACAGGTCCCCCTGCTAGAATCGCAGCGATAAAGCTGGCAATGCTGACCATTCCTACTTCGCACAGCATTTGTGCAATAATCGTTTTGTTCGTCATTCCAAGCGCTAGACGGACACCGATTTCTCTTCTGCGGCTGTTTGTCCATAAGAAGAGAATGAGCACTAAAATAATCGCAGAGAAAATCAGACTTCCAAGGAATAGTTTGTCTGTTAATCCATATACTAGATTAATTGATTTTTGAAGTGTTGGGTAGTTTTGGCTACTCTTAATGAGCGTATACGCCTTCCAGTTAATCCCTAATTTCTTCGCTTGTTCCATCACCTTATCGATGTCGTATTGACCACCAACAAGGAAAGTAGCATCTAAATAAATTGCATCCGCATCTGTATAACCATACATTAAAGCACTTGTCTTCAAGTCCGTTAAAATGGTGTTCTCATATAATTCTTGTGGCGCTGTTACTCCACCTTTATTCTTCCCACCAAACAATCCAACAATCGTCACTTCGGTTTGGTTATTGGCTTGCTTTTCATTATCTGCATCATAAATATTCGATTTCAACTTAAACTTATCGCCAACTTTTAAATTATTTTTCTTAGCAAAGTCTTCGTGCACTAATGCCACATTGGTATCGTCATCCTTAATATGGCGACCTTCTGTTAGTGTGAAGGTTTGTGCGGCAAATCGTTCGTCCATGCTGGAATCATTAATTCCTGTTACCTGAGCGGCTTTCCCGAAACGTTGTTGGCGAGTTGCGTCAAGACGAACTCCTTTTGCTGGAATCAATTCTTGATCCACGAGGTCCGCTACGACTTCCATTCGTTTAACTGCCTTTTGAACCCCTTCAATTCCTTCAATCGCTTGAATATCTTTTCCTTTTAAGTTTCCACCCCCACGAGCAGTCCCTTGATTATGTCTGCGGTCAATTTGCATCGAGAACGAAGAATTAATCGACTTAAACGTTTCTTTTGCAGCGGTATCCGTTGCATGTTTTACGGCTAAACTACTTAGAGCCACCGTTGCCATACTAAATAAAATAAAGAAAATAATGAAGGTTTTAAATTTTTTTCTTGAGACATATGCCCAAGCATTTTGTATGATATTCATTTATTTTACCCCTCTTGCTTTCTTTAGTTTTCCATCTTCTAATTCCAACACTTCATCACTCGCAGCAGCTACTTGTGGGCTGTGAGTCACTACGATGACGCATTTTCCGCTTTCATGTGCTGCCATTTTTAAGATATCGATAATTTCTGCGGCTGTTCCTTCGTCAAGGTTTCCAGTGGGTTCATCCGCTAAAATAATTGGCGCTTTTGAAACAAGTGCTCTAGCAATCGCAACCCGTTGTTGTTGCCCACCTGATAGCTTCAATACATTACGATGAATTAACTCTTCGCCTAATCCTAATTTCAACAATATATCTTTGGTTGCTTTTCCATTTACGAGTCTTACATTTTCAAGCGGCGTTAAATAATCGATTAAATTATAGTTTTGGAACACTAAGCAAATATGGTCGCGACGGTGTTCACTGTAGGACCCTTGCGCGATATCTTGCCCATTGAAACACACTTTTCCTTTCGTCGGGCTATCTAACCCTGCTAATAGCGATAAGAAAGTCGATTTCCCTGCTCCTGATTTCCCAACGACAGCATAGAATTTTCCTTCTTCAAAAGTAGCATTCAAATCATTCAATACATATTTTTGAGAATCCTCGTATCGATAATAAATATTTTCTAATGATAATACTGACATAAAAACACTCCTTAGTTCATTTGACTTAAAATTTTCTTCGGTTTCTTCATTAAGATAACGGCCGTACTAAATAGCACTGCTAATGCAATAATGATCAGTACGACGCCAATCGTTAGCGCCCCTTGCACAAGGCTCCATTCAGGTAAGCTCGATTCAAATAATGATTTCACTTGAAGTGGAATCTCATCCGAAGATAAGAGACCAGTGTAAAATTGTTTTGCTACAAAACTCCCCAACATAAGAGCGAAAATCGAACTCGTTGCCGCAACGGTATAGAGTTCTAATAAGATTTGCGCGATGATTTCTTTTCTTGAAATTCCGACCGACATCAAAATTCCAAACTCATGAATTCTTTCTCTTAATGTAAATAATAGAATTAAAAATAAAACAATAACTGCTAATACAAATACAGAGCTCGTCAACAATGTCATAAGCGATTTGAAGTTTTGAATAGGAGAGGCTACCTGTTCAAATACTTGTTCATTTTTAGAAAGTTGCATCTCATCCCACTTGAGAGGAAGTTCTTTTACTTTTGTAATCACTTCTTCTAATGCTGATGGGTCTTTCACCGTAAAAATCGCACGATGAACAATGGCATTCGATTCCTCTTTTCCGATTAATGATTGACTCGTTTTGTAATCCATATAGATGCGATTTTCGGTTAAGTCACTCGTCAATCCTGTCGATTGCTCCGATAACTTCCCATTGAAAATCCCAACGATTTCCACTGTAACTTCTTTACTGCTTACAGTGGCATCTCCATTTTGGAAGTTCTTTAATTTAACCTTGCTTCCTACAGTCCAATTGTTTTCTTTTGCAAGCTCTTCATGAACAAGTACTTTTCCAGAATCGTCCTTCGTTAACGCACGCCCTTCTTTAAGACTGAGCGCTCCGCTAGCAAAATTTAGCTCCTGATCACTGGAGGTGATCCCATGATAACCCACCAGTTCTCCCATATTCCCTTGATCGAGTTGGACCGCTTGTTCTCTTTCAACAGCTTTACTGTCTTCTAGTTGACCAATGCCATCAAATTCATACTGCGCATCTTTCACACCCTCAACTTGTTCCACTTGGGACAATTTCTTTTGTTCGATGTTTCCATCTTGTAAGAGCGATTCTATTTGAAATCCCGAATTGGATAATTCTAATAGCTTCGTTTGAACCTTCCCTGTACTTTCCTGCATCGAGAGTACCGCCAAGACGGCTGCTGTAATTAGCATCATGATGAAAAATAATATTCCGGTACGAATCTTCTTGCGCACAAGATACGCACCCGCTCTCCTCTTCCAATCCATGTGCTCTCCCACTTCCTTTCCTATTCTGTACTATTAGTTTGCACTTCCAATATGAAACGAATATGAAACGAAATTCTTTTTTTGGAATCATTCATTACCATATTTGGTAATGTTCTATTTTTTGCATGCAAAAAAGGCTGGACAATCATCCAGCCTTTCCTCTTTAATATCGTTCTTTCATTGCACGATCGATTTCGCGTTTCATATCCTTTTGCTTTAAGGCATCACGCTTATCGTAATTTTTCTTCCCTTTTGCAACGCCGATTAACAACTTTGCTACGCCGTTTTTAATGTAGACCTTAAGCGGCACTACTGTATTTCCGGCTTGCTTTACTTGCTCAAGTAAATAGTTGATTTGCTTTTTATGAAGCAATAATTTTCTCGTTCTTAATGGGTCATGATTAAACAGTGTCCCTTGTTCAAACGGACTAATATGGACACCTACAAGAAAAGCTTCTCCTTGCTTCAAGCTCACGTATCCATCTTTTAAATTGATACGCGCTTGACGAACCGATTTGATTTCTGTTCCAGTTAAGACCATCCCAGCTTCAATCGTTTCAAGAATGGTATAGTCATGACTTGCTTTTCGATTTTGTGCGAGCACTTTATCGTTCGTTCCTTTAGGCATTCACGAACCTCCTAGCGTCTTTTCTTTTTCGTTTTAATCGCTTTTTTAAAGCGTTGGCGACCTTTTGATTTTTTACCCTTCTTAGAAGACTTTTCATCAAAGAAATCGCCTTTTCTTGGACGTTCTGTTTTGGCAAGTTTTGCATCTTCTACGAGTAGGAAATCGACTTCTCTAGCTTCCACATCTACTTTCACACATTTCACACGAACACGGTCACCGATACGATAACTTACGCCTGTACGTTCTCCAAGTAAAATCATGTGGCTTTCAATAAAGTTGAAGTAGTCTTGCTTCAAGTGAGAAATATGAATTAATCCTTCTACGGTATTGGCTAACTCGACAAACATCCCAAATTTTGTAACAGAGCTTACGATACCATCGAATTCCTCGCCAACCTTATCTTGCATGTATTCAGCTTTTTTCAATGCATTCACATCGCGTTCAGCTTGTACTGCAAGTCGTTCCATACGAGAAGATTGGTCTGCAATTTGTTGTAATTTATCTTCCAGAAGTGTTTCTTCTTTCTTCGATAAATGACCTGGGTGTTTTCCGTAATGACGAATCATACGATGGACGATCAAGTCAGGATAACGACGAATTGGCGACGTGAAGTGCGTATAGTCTTCCGCTGCCAGTCCATAGTGTCCTGTTGGCGTGATATCGTACTTCGCTTGTTTCATAGAACGAAGCATCATCGTCGATACTACCGCTTCATATGGTTCACCACGTACTTCGTTTAATGCTTTTTGCAATTTCTTCGGTGTAATGGAATCATTCTTCCCTTTAATCGTAATTCCAAATGCTGTAATAAACTCTAAGAATCGTTGGAGTTTTTCGCTATCTGGATTTTCGTGAACACGATAGATAAATGGTACCTTCAATTGTTCATAGTGAGAAGCCACTGTTTCATTCGCCGCAAGCATAAAGGACTCAATGAGTCGCTCTGCTACGCCACGTTCACGTAGTACAATTTCTGTCGGCGCTCCTTTTTCATCCACAAGAATTTTTGCTTCTTGTGTATCAAAGTCAATCGCTCCACGTTCCATGCGTCTACGCTCTAAAATCGTATGTAATTCCTTCATGTTCCATAGCATTTCTTCAATTTCTGGAGTGATTTTTTCAGAAGCTTCATTCGTATTGAATAATACATTCACTTCATCATAAGTTAATCGCTCGTTTGATTGAATCACACTTGGGAAAATCTCATGCTGGTAAATCGTTCCGCTACGGTCGATTTCCATGCGGGCTGTTAACGTTAATCGCTCTTCATATGGATGAAGCGAGCAGATTCCGTTGGATAAGCGTTGCGGTAACATTGGAACAACACGGTCCGTTAAATACACACTCGTTCCACGTTCAAATGCTTCCTTATCCATTTCGGAATTTTCCGTTACATAATAAGAAACGTCGGCGATGGATACCGTTAATACAAAGGTTCCATCTTCGCGTTTGACAAGAGCTACCGCATCATCTAAGTCTTTGGCATCTGCTCCGTCAATCGTTACGGTTAATTCTTGGCGTAAATCCACACGCCCTTCGAGTTCTTCCGGTGAGATTGTTTCACTCACGCGGTTCGCTTCCTCTAATACTGAGTCTGGGAATACTGTTGGGATTTTTAATTGATGTAAAATCATTAAAATATCCATACCGACAGCGTCTTTATAGCCGATTTCTTTGACGATATGCGCCTTCAAGACGAGTTCGTGACGCTCTGTTTCATAACTGTCAACTTCGGCAATCACGACGGTTCCGTCAACTGGGTTTAATCCCTTTCTAGTCACATAACATTTCGTTTTCTTTAATTTAGAATCTTTTAACGCAATTTCGCCACAATAGCCTGTTTGCATCATAATCTTCGATGGATAACGTGTATAAATCCCCACCACTTGCTTCACAGCGCGTTCTAAGATTTTTACAATCGTTCCGCTTGCGGCTTTATCGTTATAAGGATTTTCTTCTTGAACGATACGAATCGCAACTTTGTCTCCATCCATAGCGCCATGGACATCCGTTCTTGGAATAAAAATATCTGGTTTGCCTTCTTCAACTGTGACAAAACCAAATCCTTTATCGTTTAATCGGAATGTTCCTTCTAACGTACGATTTTTTTGATTGAATCCAAATTTACCTTGTCGTGTTAATACAATTTTTCCAGAATCTTCGAGGTCAGCTAATTGTTTCACTAAAATCTTAAAGTCCTTTGAAGCAGTAAATCCGAAATGCTCACTAATTTCTTGAACAAAAAAACTTTCAGATTCATGTTCCATAAAGAAAGCCATTAAGATTTCTTCTAATGATTGTCTCATTTCTTTACCTCCATTCTTGTTGATTTAGAAAAGAGAGAACAGTCTCTTGGAATTCCTTTCTAACAGGACTAACCGTAATCACGTGCCCTGCTTCTTCATACCAATGTAACTCCACTTGTGCGTTAATGAGCCCCTCTTTTAATTCAAGAGAAGACTCTGGATCGACAAGTGTATCTTGTTCCCCTTGTGCAATATAAAAACTTCCTGTCACTTCGTCTAATTTCGAAGCAACTTCTCCTGCAAATGATTGAATTTGTGCTAATTGTTTTTGTGCTTTTTCCTTCATTTCAGCTTCATCAAATGGTCGTCCTACATTTCTATAAGACGCCTTCGCATACATCATAAAACTTTGAAGCAGTCCTGGCAACTGAGGATTCCCGGAAGACACTGGCGAACAAAAAGTTCCTGCATATTCCACTAGATGTTCGGTTGCTAATTTAGTCGCCATAATGCCACCCATTGACAACCCAAAGGCACTAAGTGTGTGGTAGCCTTGTCCTCGAACAAAGTCGACAGCACGTTTAGCATCTTCATACCAAGCCTCAGGAGAACTTGCCAAGATATCTTCAACATCTGGAGTTCCATGGCCAGAAAATACTGGAACATAGACTGCATAATCATGACGATGTAGAAATTGCGCGAGCATTCTCACATCCGCAGGCGTTCCTGTATAAGCATGAAATAAAATCACCGCTCTTGTATTGCTTTCTTTTCTTAACCATAGTGCTTCCATAATACTCTCCTCTAATCTGCCAAATAAAAAAGTACAATTGATTGGATATCCGAACAATTGTACTTAAATTTATTATTTTGATGAAATGTATGCTAATGCAAATGCTAATAACATGAAGATTGTTCCTAAAACAACTGTTACGCGAATTAAGAATGCCTCAAAACCACGTGCCTTTTGTTTACCGAATAATTGCTCCGCTCCACCTGTTAAATTCGCAGCATTTGTTTTTGAAGGTTGCATTGCAACAACAATAATTAATAATACGCATACCACAACCATCAGTGATAAAATCAAATTGTACAAAGGATTCCCTCCTTAACTAAAATTCTTTTCAATTTTAACATAAAAACTACGATAATTCTACTCTTTCACGCAAAATGCTTTCAATTCGAACTACAATTAAAATCCTTCAAAACATGGTATACTAAAATAAGACTATACGAATGGAGTGACGGAATGAAAGGTTTTGTATTTTTTGATTTGGATGGAACACTATTAAACGGTGAGTCAAAAGTGGACGTTGCCACAGCCGAAGCCATTCAAACACTAAAAGACAATGGATATGAGCCCTTTATCGCAACAGGACGTTCTTCTGCTGAAACACGCGATATTATGGAGAGCGCCAATATCCACTCAGGAATTTTTATGAACGGGCAAGTGGTTCTTTATCAAGAACAGGTCATCTATTCTTCGCAGATTCCCACTGAAACGGTAGAGAAATTTCATCAAATGGTAAAAGAAGATGGTTACGGGCTCACTGCTTATAATCACGAACAGTTTTATCTTGTAGCATCCTCCGAAGGGGCAAAAGATGCTTATGGATTTATTCACACGAATCCTCCTGCATTAAAAGAAGATTTTTATAAAAATCATCCGATTAACATGATGCTCTTCATCTGCCTTCCACCAGCGGAAGAAAAATATAAGGAAGCCTTCCCCCACCTTGATTTCCTTCGTAACACACCGTACTCAGTCGATGTGATTTCAAAAGGGAATTCAAAAGCGGAAGGAATCAAACGCTTCTTAGAGTATTTGAACCAAGAAGATGCTAAGACCTTTGCTTTTGGTGATGGTCCAAACGATATTGAAATGCTTCAAGCTGTTCAGCATCCTGTGGCAATGGGAAATGCTCTTCCAATCCTTAAAGAAATTGCAGAATTTATTACAACGGATAACACAGATAACGGCATTATTAATGGTTTAAAACACTATGGCCTTATTTAAGAAAGAAGGAAAATGAATGTCAATTTATGAAATTGAAGTCCCTACAGTCAGTGGAGATGTAACTACTCTAGAAGACTATAAAGGACAATTACTACTAATTGTGAACACAGCAAGTGGATGCGGACTCGCTCCACAATTTGACGGTCTAGAAAAACTCTATTTAGAGTTCAAGGACAAAGGATTCACAGTTCTTGGATTCCCTTGCAATCAATTTGCTGGCCAAGAACCTCTCACAGCTGAACAAGCAGTCGCACATTGCCAATTGACATACAATACGACTTTCCCAATGTTTGGTAAGGTAAAAGTTAATGGGCCTGAAACACATCCATTATTTGAGTTATTAAAGAAAGAAACTGCTGGTCTTCTCGGCGAAAAGGTTAAATGGAACTTTACAAAATTCCTCGTAGCAAAAGATGGAACGATTTTGAAACGTTTCGCCCCTACTACAACGCCTGAACAAATTCGAGACGAAATCGCAAGTCTTCTTTCATAAAACAATCTATGATAAAATAAAAAGAAAACAGTTAGGAGAAATCACCATGGAAGTCAATGAAATTTTACGTATTTTAGAAGAAATGAATGTAGCAGTTATTGCGACTGCAGATGAGAACAACCAACCTCATGCGCGTCATATCCATATTGGTGTTGCAAACGAAAAAGGCGTGTTCTTTATGACTAGTCCAAAAACAAACTTCTACAAACAACTACAAAATAACCAAAAAGTTGCCATTACTGCTATGAAGAGCGAGGATTACTTAATCCAAGTCATTCGTATCGAAGGTGTTGTAAAAGAAATCGGTCGTGAACGTCTTGAAGAAGTTCTTAAAGATAACCCATTCGTAAAAGATGTTTACCCTAACGAAGAAGACATTGCTGGCGTACAAGTATTCCACTTATATGACGGTAAAGGATTCTACCATAGCCTTACACAAGGCCACAAATACGTGTTTGATATTCACGAATAATCATTAGAAAGAGGATTTTATGAAAAAACTTTTATTGGCTCTTGCAGCACTGATGGTTGCAGGATTAGCTACATTTTATTTATTACCATCAAACAGCAAGCCTGCTGATGCAAACGTCGTATTCCAAGACGCAAGCGGGAAAAAATTAACTGAAAAAGACTTTAACGGAAAGCCAACAGTCTACTACGCTTGGGCAAGTTGGTGCCCAGATTGCCAACAAGAGCTCCCTATTTTAAATACATTAAAAGAAAAATATGCGGACAAAGTTGAATTTGTTGGTGTAGCGATGATCAGTCAAAAAGAACCCATTGAGAATGGAAAGAAATACTTAAAAGAACACTCTCTATCTCTCAACTATTATGCGGATGTTGATTCAAGCTTCCAAAAATATCACGAGATTACAGAAATTCCAACACTTATCTTTGTGGATAAAGATGGAAATATTGTTAAGAAAACAGCCGGCGTTCTGACTCAAGAAGAACTCGAGACCTACATCAAAGAAATCTTATAAAATCAAAAAAACTAGCAGAAATCTCTGCTAGTTTTTTCGTTTCAACAATAAACGAGAGGATGAAGCATCCTCTCGTTTTTATTTTCTTCTATGTTTAGAAACACCAATACGGTTAATCGCCTTACTTAAAGCGATTTTCGCACGCTCTACATCACTTTGAGAACGACTACTATCGCTAATTACTTTTTCAGCTTTATCTTTTGCTTGCTCTGCACGAGTCACGTCAATGTCTCTAGCACGTTCAGCTACGTTAGCAATGATTGTTACGACATTATCCCGCACTTCCATAACTCCACCACCGATTGCAATATAATCAGTTGGTGAATCCTCTAAGAATCGTTTCACTCGAAGTGCTCCGATTTTTAAAGGAAGCATGATTGGAGCATGATGCGGTAGTATGGTGATTCCGCCATCGACTGCATCGGCACTCACAGAATAGGAACGATGGTTATACACTTTTCCTTCTGGTGTTGTGACAACGACCAGTAATTCATGTTCAGCCATCATTAGTTTCCTCCATAAAACCCTGCTGCTTTAGCCTTTTTAATCACATCTTCAATTGGTCCTACGTTACGGAACATATCTTCCGGAATATCATCATATAATCCATCGATAATTCCTTTGAATCCACGAACTGTATCTTTAATTGGAACGTATGAACCAGGTTGTCCAGTAAAGGCTTCAGCCACGTGGAAGTTTTGTGATAAGAAGAATTGAATTCTTCTAGCACGGTTTACAATCACTTTTTCGCTATCAGATAATTCATCAATCCCTAAAATAGCGATAATATCTTGTAATTCACGATAACGTTGAAGCATTTGTTGTACTTTCATCGCTACTTCATAATGCTCTTCGCCTACAATTTCTGGACTAAGTGCACTTGAAGTTGAAGCAAGCGGATCTACCGCTGGATAAATCCCTTGTTCTGTTAAACGACGCTCTAAGTTTGTTGTTGCATCTAAGTGGGCGAATGTTGTTGCTGGAGCCGGGTCAGTATAGTCATCGGCTGGCACGTAAATCGCTTGAATAGATGTAATAGAACCATCTTTTGTTGAACTGATACGTTCTTGTAATTGACCCATTTCTGTCGCTAATGTTGGTTGATAACCTACAGCAGAAGGCATACGGCCAAGTAAGGCTGATACTTCTGAACCGGCTTGCGTGAATCGATAAATATTATCGATGAATAAAAGCACGTCTTGTTTTTCGATATCACGGAAGTATTCCGCAATTGTTAAACCAGTTAATGCTACACGCATACGAGCTCCTGGTGGTTCGTTCATTTGTCCAAATACCATCGCTGTTTTAGCAGATACACCAGAGTCTTGCATTTCATGATAAAGGTCGTTCCCCTCACGAGTACGCTCCCCTACCCCTGTAAATACTGAAATACCACCAAGTTCTTCAGCGATATTATGAATCAACTCTTGAATTAATACGGTTTTCCCTACACCGGCACCACCGAATAATCCAATCTTACCACCTTTAAGATACGGTGCTAAAAGGTCAATTACTTTAATCCCTGTTTGTAGAATTTCGTATTGACTGTTTAATTCTTCGAATTTTGGTGCTGGTTTATGGATTTCATGTCTTGTAAAATCTTCTGGGAATGGTTCCTTCAAGTCAATCGTGTCTCCAAGAACGTTGAATACACGACCTAATGTCTCAGGTCCCACCGGAACGCTAATCGTGCGTCCTAAGTCAATCACTTTCATGCCACGTTGTAAACCATCTGTAGATTCCATAGCAATCGTACGAACCGCACCATCCCCTAATTCTACAGCAGTTTCCAATGTAACCGTTGTTTCACTTCCATCACCGTTTGTTTTCACAACTTGTAATGCATTATGAATATCTGGAACGCCTTCTTCTAAAGGAAATACCACGTCTACAACTGGTCCTACAACTTGTAAAATCTTTCCAGTTCTCAATCCATTTTCCTCCTTCTAAAATCCTAATGTTCTTCCAGAGCGGCTGCTCCACCGACAATTTCTGTAATTTCTTGTGTAATATGCGCTTGTCGTCTCTGGTTTAAATCTTGTGTTAAGTTACTAATCAATTCTTTGGCATTATCCGTAGCACTTCTCATCGCAGTCATGCGAGATGCATGTTCTGCTGATTTTGCATCGATAATAGCTCCGTAAATAAGCGATTCTGCGTATTGTGGGAGCAAGATGTCCATAATAATTTCCTTGTTTGGTTCGAAAATATAATCCAATTCGTACTCTTTTGCTTCTTCTTCATCCAAGTCGATAATTGGCAGCATTTTTTCAACACGGTAGTTTGATAACAGTGCGTTTACATGGTGATTATAGCAAACGTAAAACTCATCAAATTCACCGTCACGGAACATTTGGACCGCACTTGACACAATCTTTCTTACTTCTTCAAAGGTTGGAATATCAGACACATCATTAATTTCTAGACGTACATCTATTCCCATTTTTTTGAAGAAGCGACTTGCAGCATCCCCAATCGTTAAGATAACATATTCATCCTTAGATTGGTGGTCTAACTCTAACATTTCTCTTGTTGATTGGAAAATGGAAGAGTTGTAACTCCCAGCAAGTCCTTGGTCAGATGAAATCACTAAGTATCCAGTCTTTTGAACCGGACGTTCAATTAATAAGTCGTGATAGTCGATAAAAGAAGTTACTTCTTCTGCTCCTTCTTCTGTCGTTTCCTCTACAACTTCTTTATTGTGATTTGCGTATAGTAAGTGAGTTACAACTTCACGGATTTTTTGAGCGTAGTCTTGATAGTGACGCACTGCTTGCTCTGATTTTGCTAATTTTGCTGCAGAAACCATCTGCATGGCGCTAGTGATTTGACTTGTTTTCTTTGTTGAAACAATTCTCTTCTTTAAATCATTTAAGGAAGCCGTCATTCAGGTCACCTCTCCTTTCTACGCTTATTGAACACGTTCAAATAAATGAATTTGTTTGAAATTCTCAATTACTTTATAGAATTTCTCTTCATCCGAAATCACATGTTGATCGCGGATTTCATTTAATAAATCTCTATGTTCGCTTTCTAAATGTTGATATAGCGCTTTTTCAAATGGTTTAATACGATCAATTGGAATCGCATCTAATAAACCATGTGTTAAAGCAAATAAAATCGATACTTGATACTCGATAGGTAATGGTTGGTGAACATCTTGTTTTAAGACTTCTACCGTACGTTTACCACGATTTAATTTTTGTTGAGTTGCCGCATCTAAATCAGAACCAAATTGTGTGAAGGCTTCTAATTCACGGTAACTTGCTAAGTCGATACGTAATGTACCGGAAACTTTTTTCATCGCTTTAATTTGGGCAGAACCCCCAACACGCGATACAGATAATCCGGCTGATAACCCTGGACGTACCCCTGAATAGAACAAGTCACTTTCTAAGAAGATTTGTCCATCAGTAATAGAGATTACGTTTGTTGGGATATATGCAGAAATATCTCCAGCTTGTGTTTCGATGATTGGTAAGGCTGTTAATGATCCTCCGCCTAATTCATCGCTTAATTTAGCCGCACGTTCTAATAAACGTGAGTGCAAGTAGAATACATCCCCTGGATATGCTTCACGACCTGGTGGACGGCGAAGTAATAGGGAAATTTCACGATAAGCCGCTGCTTGTTTTGATAGATCATCATAGATAATCAATACATCGCGACCTTGGTACATCCACTCTTCACCCATTGCTGTACCTGCATATGGTGCAATATAAAGCATTGGTGCTGGTTGAGAGGCACTAGCGGATACAACTGTTGTATATTCCATTGCGCCGTAACGTTTCAATGTTTCTACAAGAGCCTTAACCGTAGATTCTTTTTGACCAATAGCTACATAAATACATAATGTATCTTTGCCTTTTTGATTCAAAATGGCATCCACTGCAATACTTGTTTTACCAGTTTTACGGTCACCAATGATTAACTCACGTTGCCCTTTACCAATTGGTACTAAAGCATCTACTACTTTTAATCCCGTTGGTAATGATTGTTTAACGCTTTGACGTTGCATAACGCCAGGCGCTTCATTTTCTACTGGACGTTTTTTTGTTGTTTCGATAGCACCTAAACCATCGATTGGACGACCTAAAGCATCAACAACACGTCCAATAAGCGCATCTCCTACAGGTACGTCTAAAATACGTCCTGTACGTTTTACAGGTTCACCTTCATGAATATTTTCATAAGAGCCAAAGATGATAACCCCTACGTCATTCTTCTCTAAGTTTTGAGCCATTCCATATGCGCCATTGTCAAATTCTACTAATTCCCCAGCCATTACATTTGTAAGACCGATGACACGAGCAATTCCGTCCCCGATGAACGATACTTCACCGATTTCTTCAATCTGTTCTTTTGTTTCAAAAGAAGCGATTTGGTCACGAATTCTCGCTGTAATATTACTCATTTCCATTTATGCCATCTCACCTCTTTATTCCTGTTTGGCTAATTTTCTCTTTGAATTGTTTTAATTTATTTGCGATTGTTCCATCTAATAAGAACTCTTTAGTTTTTAATTGAACTCCACCAATCACTGAAGGATCCACGGTATTCACCCAAGAATCGAATTCTTTATTGGTTTTGTTTTGGAACGCTATAGCAATACGATCAATCTGTTCCTCCGTTAAAGGAATCGCCGAAATAATTTCTAATTTATTGGCATTATAAATATCTAAGAAAGCTTCAAGTGCTTCTACAACATTCATTGATCCATCTTCAGATGGGAAAGTTGCTAAGTACTCTTGCGTTTCCTTCGATAAGTGGCCAAATGCAGACTCTAATACAGAGAGTTTTTTGTCATAAGAAACATGTTCTAAATGCATCATCTGTCTAAACGTTGACGTATTGTGAATTCCTGCTAAAATGGCTTGAATTTCTCTTGTCACTTGCTCTAAATGGCCTTCGTATTTTGCCTTTGCATAAAAATGGCTGGCTTCTTTAACGATATCTTTGTGATATTTTACCATTAGCCTTCCAACCCCTTAATGAAGGACTCAATCACTTCTTGATGTCTTTCTGGTGTCACTTCTTTTTCAAGAATTTGACTAGCAAGCTGAATGGATAGGTCAACAATTTCATCTTGTACTTGAGCAATAGCGCGTTGTTTCATCGAATCTACTTCGCGCTGTCCTTCTGCTTTCATACGAGAGACTACATTCTTACCCTCTTTAATCATTTCATCTTGCGTTTTTGAAGCTGCTTCGCGAGCGTTATCTAAAATTTCGCTGCCTTTCATTTCTGCATTATGGATAATCTCATTTGCATTTGCTTGAATTTCTTCTGCAGCTTTTCTCTTTTCAGCGGCCTCATCTAAATCTTTTGTAATTTTCTCACGACGAGCTTCTAACATGGCGTTTACTTTATCCCAAGCAAAGTATTTTACCAAGAAGAGTAACAACGTCATTGAAATTAATACGACTAAAGTGTCGCCTAAAACTGTACTGATATTACCTGATAACATGACTTCAAACATCGCTCACCCCTCCTTTACGACAATAATTCCACATATGGATTTATTTAACGAATACTAGGATAAGAGCGATAAGTACAGCGAAGATTGGCATCGCTTCGATTAAGGCTACCCCGATGAACATTGTAGAACGTAATTCATTACTTAGTTCTGGTTGACGAGTCATTGATTCGATTGTTTTTACGATTACTGCTTGGTTACCATAGGCTGCTGCTAAAGCTGCTCCTACTACTGCGATTGCTGCTGCTAATTCTGTCATTATAAATTCCTCATTTCTAAAAATTAATGTTTCATTACTTTATGTGAGATATAAACCATCGTCAACGTACAGAATACGTACGCTTGAATGGCACCAATCACCATTGAAAATCCTTGCCATACGACTCCTAATGGAATTGCAAGAATATATGTTATTAAGCCTGCTGCGGATGAGAACATCACGATTAACCCTAATAACACTTCGCCGGCATAAATATTTCCGTATAAACGGAATGCCAACGTAATTGTATTCGTAAACTCTTCAATCAATTTGATTGGGAGCATAAACGACATTGGACTTAAGTAAGAATGATGAATATATCCTTTGAGTCCCATCTTCTGTACGCCAGAATAATGTGCAATTAATGTGGTCATCAGTGCTAAAGCCAAACACACAATCGGACTGGCTGTTGGACTGGCAAAATAACTATGGTCTTCATAGTGAATAAAGATAATTAGCCCAACCATATTAGCGACTAACACAAAAGAGAACAGTGAGAAAATATACAAGTAATATGTTTTTCCTGTCTCCTCATCAACTGCATTATTTACAATTCCCTTCGTAAAGTCCATTAAGGCTTCCAAAGCATTTTGCATCTTACTTGGCTTCATCGAAACCTTTCTGGATGCAAAAATTGTAAATAGAGCGATTAGTAAAACACTAACCCCACACGAAATCAAAATCGGAACTGAAAACGACAATCCAAAAATCTCAACCACTTTTGGTGTTGCTTCCATGCTTCTTATTTCCCCTCCTTTACACCAAATAAAAAAACTGACAATAATCCTATACTTTGAAGCGTTCGCTCAGTACGGTGATTATTGTCAGATTTGGTGGCAATAGTCTATCGCAAAAGCGTTGACTACATTAATTTATTATTTGGTTCCGAATAAACGATCTCCAGCATCTCCTAATCCTGGAAGAATGTATCCATGTTCATTCAATCTCTCATCTAATGCTGCTGCATAGATGTCGATATCTGGATGTGCTTTACGAAGGACTTCTACCCCTTCAGGCGCTGCTACTAAACAGCAGAACTTAATGGAGCTTGGTTGTGCACCACGCTTCAATAGTGCGTCAATAGCGGCTACGGCAGAGCCTCCTGTAGCTAACATAGGATCAACGACAAATAATTGTCTTTCAGAAATATCTGAAGGTAACTTCACGAAATACTCAACGGGTTGCAATGTGTCATGATCACGATACATACCAACGTGCCCAATTTTGGCAGCTGGGATTAATTCGAGAATTCCATCCACCATTCCAAGTCCTGCACGCAGAATCGGAATGATAGCTACTTTTTTACCAGCCAACGTCTTCAATGTTGTTTTAACAAGTGGGGTTTCGATTTCTACATCTTCAAGAGGCAGATCTCTAGAAACCTCATAAGCCATTAGCATTGAAATTTCGTTTACAACTTCGCGGAAAACCTTTGTTCCACAATCCTTTTGACGAATCATTGTTAATTTATGTTGAATTAACGGATGATCAAGTACGTGAAAATTACCCATTTGTCATTCTCCTTCCAATACATTAGTGTCACTCCTATTATTTTACCTAAAAACCAGTTAAATATCTAGTCTCAGTATGAAAACTTATTATTATTTTCATAATCTGAAACAATCCTTTACATTTACTTCGTTACGCGTATAATTTGAAAGTTTCAGTTAACTGTTTCACTTCAGTACGAACCTGATTTAATACTTCTTCATTTTCAGAATGTGTTAATGTTGTAAGGATTAACTCAGCTACTTTTTTCGCCGCAGCTTCATCGAAACCACGTGTTGTAATTGCAGCTGTACCGACACGAATACCACTTGTTTTTACTGGTGGTAATGTATCAAATGGAATAGCATTTTTATTCACTGTAATACCAACAGTATCCAGTAATTCTTGTGCTTCTTTTCCGTTTAATCCAGTTTCTTTAATATCGAGGAGTAGTAGATGGTTATCTGTTCCGCCTGAAATCGCACGAATCACTGTTCCTTCAAAAACTTGCGCCATTGCTTTTGCATTTTTCACGACTTGCTCGATATACTCACCAAACGCTGGTTGAAGCGCTTCGTGGAATGCAACTGCTTTACCAGCAATCACGTGTTCTAGAGGTCCCCCTTGGATTCCTGGGAAGATAGCACTATTTAATTTTTTACCAAATTCTTCTTTTGCTAAAATTAAACCGCCACGTGGTCCACGTAATGTTTTATGTGTTGTTGATGTCACAACATCGGCATATGGAACTGGATTTTGATGAGCCCCTTTAGCAACTAAGCCAGCGATATGGGCCATATCCACCATAAAGTAAGCTCCCACTTCTTTAGCAATTTCGCTAATGCGTTTGAAGTCAATCTCACGTGGGTATGCTGATGCTCCAGCCACGATTAATTGTGGTTTTTCTTCTTTAGCGATACGTTCTAATTCATCATAATCGATTGTTTCAGTTTCTGGATTTACTCCATAAGAAATAAAGTGATAATCTTGTCCAGAGAAGTTTACTCCCATTCCGTGAGTCAAGTGTCCACCATGGTTTAAATCCATCCCTAAAATCTTATCGCCTTTTTTTACTAGCGCACGATAGGCAGCCATATTTGCTTGAGAACCTGAGTGTGGTTGAACATTGGCATATTCTGCACCAAACAATTCTTTTACACGATCAATCGCTAATTGCTCGATGACATCCACGTATTCACATCCGCCATAGTAGCGACGTCCTGGATACCCTTCTGCATATTTATTCGTTAAAATACTTCCTTGTGCACGTAAAACTCCTTCAGATACGAAGTTTTCTGATGCAATTAATTCAATCCCTTGTTGTTGACGATGTAATTCTTTTTCAATCGTCTCAAAGATGATTTTATCTTCTGTAAATTGACTCATTCAACTACCCCTTTCTTTTCTTACCTTTTCTATTTTATCACATTATCGGCTTTTGTAGAAAACCTATGAGTTCTTCTATTGAACGGTTGATGCTGCTTTTTTCAAACGATTCATATACGCGATTCCTACTCCTGTTTCCAGAGCAGCTTCGGCTAAAATAACATCTAATTTTAAGTGATCCAATGACCGTAGAGCATCAAATAATGCACGGTTCATATCGTCCACGCTCGTCCCCATCTTGTAAGTACCTTCAACTTGATTTTCAACGATCTTTACAATAGCGTTTTGAGCCATCACACCCACTGTTTTTCCCTGTACTTTGTATTTATGGATCGCTTCTTCAAAAGCTTCAATTGTTCCGCTAACAACAAATACGGGTGTTTTTGGTGCGTAATGACGATATTTCATGCCAGGAGATTTCGGTACTTCCTTCTCTCCTGTTTTTGTCGTGACAGAAGATTGAATAGGCCCAATGACTGATTCAATTTGATCCTTTGTAATAACACCTGGTCTTAAAATTACAGGACCTTCTTCATTTGTTAAGTCAATCACCGTTGACTCAACCCCAACAGTAGATGAACCTCCATCCACAATCCCACGAATACGGCCATTCATATCTTCGAATACATGCTCTACTTTTGTCGGACTTGGCTTCGTTGAAAGGTTCGCACTCGGCCCTACAAGAGGAATTCCTACTTTCGAGATTAACTCTAATGTGATTGGATGATTTGGCATACGAAATGACACTGTTGGAAGTCCAGCAGATAATGCTGGAGCATAAATTCCTGGTTTTGCCTTCAAAATCATTGTGAGTGGCCCTGGCCAGAAAGCTTTTGCTAAGGTCAACGCAATTTCAGGAACTTCTTCTACAGTAGAAGTCATTTGATGAATATCACTAATATGAATAATGAGTGGATTATCACTTGGACGTCCTTTTGCTTCAAAGACTTTTAGAACGGCATCTTGACTTGTTGCAATCGCTCCTAAGCCATATACCGTCTCCGTAGGGAAAGAAACAATTTCACCTTGTTGTAAAGCCTGTGCTGCAAAGTCTAAGTTTTCTTGTGTAAAAATTTGTGTTTCCATTACTGCGCCTCCTTTCCACTAACAATAATCATTCGGTCCATTCCAGCAATGTCTTTATGGATCGTTACTATTCGATTCGGACAAGCTTCTCTAAAAATTCGTTGTACGCTTGTTCCTTGGTTAAATCCAATTTCAAAAAAGGCCTGGCCGCTATCTGTTAAAAACTCTTCTAAGCGGTGGGCAATCTTTTCGTAAATCGCAAGCCCCTCGTTTTCTGCAAATAACGCTTGTTTCGGTTCATAGCGTCGAACAGATTCATCCATTAAACCTTCTTCAGAAAAAGCAATATACGGTGGATTACTAATAATACACTCAAATTTCACCTGTGGAATATTGCTATACACATCGCTGTATATGAATTCGGTTTGAAGATGGAACTTATCCCGGTTCTTCTTAGCAACAACGAGTGCTTCCTCTGAAATATCGCACCCTATATATTGGTGTCGCCCAACAAGTCTTTCCAAACTCAAAATAATGCATCCTGTTCCGACTCCAATTTCTAGTACCTTCCCAACAGGGCACTTTTCTAAAAACGACTGTGCTTTTAAAACAAGTTCTTCTGTTTCTGGACGAGGAATTAAGGTATTCTTTGTGACCATAAATTCTTCCCCTAGAAACTCCGCCACTCCTGTAATTTGCTGCAGTGGTTCAAACTCACTAAGACGTAGTAACTCAGGCGCTAGGTCTTCAAAAGTCACCGTAGCCTCTTGGCGTAAATTTAATAAAAATTGAGATAAAGTCCATTGATTTTTATAAAGCATCAATTCTCTAACAAGGTGCTGGCATTCTTTGTGTCCTATTTTCGGTTGTTTTTCTTCTAAAAAACAAGAAGCCCTAATGAGGACTTCTTGGTTCGTTGGATTAGTTGTTTCCATTATTTAATTGCTCCAATTTTTCTGTGTGATCATAAAGAATTAAAGCATCGACAATTTCATCAATTTTTCCAGCTAACACTTGGTCTAGCTTTTGAAGAGTTAAACCAATACGGTGATCTGTAACACGGTTTTGTGGGAAGTTGTACGTACGAATACGTTCAGAACGGTCCCCAGTACCTACTGCAGATTTACGGTTTGCATCATATTCAGATTGCGCTTCTTGAGAAATCTTGTCATATACACGCGCACGCAATACTTTCATCGCTTTCTCACGGTTCTTCAATTGTGAACGTTCATCTTGCATGGCTACAACAATTCCTGTTGGCAAGTGCGTTAAACGTACGGCAGAAGCTGTCTTATTAACGTGCTGTCCACCGGCACCTGATGCGTGGTAAATATCCACACGAATATCTTTATCTTCTAATTCAATTTCTACTTCCTCTGCTTCAGGCATTACAACGACTGTAGCTGTTGAAGTATGCACACGTCCTTGAGATTCAGTTGATGGAACACGTTGTACACGGTGAGCTCCAGATTCATATTTTAATTTAGAGAATACATTATCCCCTGTAATCATTAAAATAACTTCTTTATATCCACCGATACCTGTTACATTGGCATCCATCACTTCTACACGCCAGCCTTGTGCTTCAGCGTATTTTTGATACATTGTTAGTAAGTCTCCAGCGAATAATGCAGCTTCATCTCCACCAGCTGCACCACGGATTTCCATGATGATGTTTTTGCCATCGTTTGGATCTTCTGGTAATAGTAAGAATTTGATTTTATCTTCTAATTCTACTTTTTCTTTTTTGAGGGAGCTTAATTCTTCTTTAGCCATTTCTGCCATCTCAGCATCTAAGCTTTCACCAAGCATTTCCTCTGTATCACTAATTTCTTCAACCACTTGTTGATAACGTTTGAACGTTTCTACTTTTGGTCGTAAGTTTGCTTCTTCTTTTGTTAATTCCATGAAACGTTTTGTATCGCCGATAACTTCTGGGTCACTGAGTAACTCTGAAAGTTCATCATAGCGAATAATAAAACTATCTAATTGATCAAACATACTTTTCTCCTTTATCTTCTCTTATAAGCGTTCTTCACCAGGATGGTTATAATGATAACGGCAAACTGGGTAATAGGCATCATTACCTCCAATTTGAATTTGTTCCCCTGTATATACTGGAACGCCATCCACGACACGCATATTCATACTTGCTTTCTTATGACAATACCAACAAATCGTTTTAATTTCTTCGATCTTATCAGCATAAAGTAATAAGTATTTAGAGCCTTCGAATAATTCGTTTTGGAAATCATTCTTTAAGCCAAATGCCATTACTGGAATATTTAATTGGTCAACAATTCGAGCGAGCTCAAGAATGTGGTGTTTTGATAGAAATTGAGATTCATCAATCAAAATACAATAAGGTTTCACCGCTTGCCCTTCGACAATTTCGTAAATAGGTGTGTCTTCAAAAATCGGAATTGCTTCACGTCTTACTCCGATACGACTGGATACATACCCCACTTGGTCACGATCATCGATTGCACTCGTAAATAATAAAACCGGTTTGTCTTGTTCTTCATAATTATGTGCAACCTTTAAAATTTCGATTGATTTTCCACTATTCATTGCACCATATTTAAAAAACAATTGTGCCACATTTATCCCTCCAATTGCTAAACTATACCTTTAATATCTTACGATAAATGGGTCCATTTGTGCAAAGAAAAACCGTTATTTCAGGCGATTTTTCACAAACAATTTTAATAAAATTTTAAAAACGTTTTTATAAACCACTTTTCATGAAAATATGCTACAATAGTGAAGAATCTTAATGGAAAGGATCGTCTACATTGAATCTTAGAACACAAGTTGCTTTAGGAGCTGGTAAATTTACTCGCTGGGCTCTGAAGACTTTTACAAAAGGCGGTAGCAGCATGCCAGGGAAAGTGGCACACGCTATCGATCCAAACATTTTAAAATCATTAGCTGAGAACTACGATGTCATCATCGTCAGCGGAACAAACGGGAAAACTTTAACCACTTCACTGATTGTTCAATTGTTAAAACAAAAATATCCAAATATTTTAACAAACCCTACTGGAGCCAATTTAACTCAAGGGATTGTTTCAACATTTTTAAACCACTCACCAAAAGCTGGTGAGAAGAATATCGCTGTTCTTGAAGTGGATGAAGCGACGATTCGTCACATTACTCCATATATCGAACCTAAACTATTTGTCTTCACGAATATTTTCCGTGACCAAATGGATCGTTTTGGAGAAATTTATACAACCTATCAATTAATGCTGGATGGTGCAGCTTTTGCACCAAGCGCAACTATTTTAGCAAATGGGGACGCTCCTATTTTCAATAGTGTGGACACTCCAAATCCTCGTGAGTATTTTGGATTTAACCATACTGAAGATAGCGAAATGATGGCGCACTACAATACTGATGGTGTTCTTTGCCCTCATTGCCAATCAATCTTGCACTATAAGAGCATTACTTATAGCAACCTTGGAAAATACTATTGTCCAAAATGTGATTTCAAACGTCCTGAGTTGAATTATGCAGTCACAGCACTCAATGAATTATCTCTAACAGGTTCTTCATTTGATATTGACGGTACAACTTTCCAAATTCCAATTGCAGGACTCTATAATATTTATAACGCATTAGCAGCCTACTCTGCTGCAAAATTCTTTGGTTTGTCTACTGAAGAAATTCAAGAAGGGTTCTCTAAAGCACAACGCGTCTTTGGTCGTCAAGAAACGTTTGACGTTGAAGATAAAGAAGTGATGTTGAACTTAATTAAAAACCCAGTTGGATTTAACCAAATTGTCCAATTATTATCTTACGAAAAAGAAGACTTTAGTTTAGGAGTTCTTTTAAATGACAACCCTGCCGATGGTCAAGATGTCAGCTGGATTTGGGACGGAGATTTCGAAGGTCTACATGCCTTGAATGCTAAAGACACTGCCATTAGCGGAATCCGTGTTGAAGACCTTGGTGTTCGTATGGAAGTTGCAGGTTTTGAAAACATGAAAGTCTTCAAAACAAATGCAGAATTAATCGATTGGATTCGCAAAGCGCCAACGAAGAAAGTCAACGTACTAGCAACTTATACTGCTCTACTCGACTTACGTAAAGACTTTGCCAAAGAAGGATACCTTAAGGAAGGGATGAACGGATGAAATTAAGAATCTGTCATTTATATGGGAACTTAATGAATACGTATGGTGACAATGGGAACTTACTCATGTTGCAACACCGTGCGAAAAAATTAGGCTACGAAGTGGAAACTACTTTAATTAGTTTAGAAGAAGATTTTAATGCCGAAGACTTTGATATTGTAATGTTTGGCGGTGGTCAAGACTACGAACAAACCGTTGTTGCTAAAGACCTTCAAAATAAAAAAGATGCCCTCATCCAATACATCGAAGATAATGGTGTTGTCGTTGCGATTTGTGGTGGATTCCAATTACTTGGTCGCTACTACGTGAATGCAAGCGGAGAACGCCTAAACGGTATTAGCGCTATTGACGTTTGTACCAATGGACAATTTCCAAATCGTTTAATTGGCGATATCGAAATCGTCAATGAAGAATTTGGTGAAACTTATTTAGGATACGAAAACCATATTGGTAGAACGTATCTTGGTAAAAATATGAAACCACTCGGTAAAGTTGTAAAAGGATACGGGAATAACGAAGAAGATCATGTCGAAGGATGTCATTATAAAAATGTATTTTGCTCATACTTCCACGGTCCAATCTTAGTCAGAAACCAACACTTAGCTGACCGTATCATCGAAGCTGCTGCCCAACGTCAAAGTTCAAAAAATGTATAAATAAAAAGATCCGTGTAACAAAAATGTTACACGGATTATTTTTTGTCTAAAAAATTACTTTGCATCAGGATAAACTGAAATTGGAAGTCCTTCTTTTTTTCATTGCGCAAATTCTGCTGCAGCCGTAAATAACACGTCTGTTGAAGAGTTCAATGCTGTCTCACAAGAATCTTGCAACACACCGATAATGAACCCTACTCCAACGACTTGCATCGCGATATCATTTGAAATACCAAACAAGCTACATGCTACAGGGATTAATAAAAGCGAACCTCCAGCAACACCTGAAGCGCCACAAGCTGCAATTGTAGAAAGGACACTTAAGATTAATGCCGTTAAGAAATCCACTTGAATGCCTAACGTGTTCACCGCACCTAACGTTAAAACAGTAATTGTAATTGCCGCTCCAGCCATATTTATGGTTGCTCCAAGCGGAATCGATACGGAGTAGCTATCTTCGTCTAACCCTAAGTCTTTACATAGTTGCATATTCACTGGAATATTCGCTGCAGAACTACGTACAAATAATTATTCGATTGATTAAACTTAAACTCTTTAATTTGTCTACAAACTGCTTGATACATTCCCTCAATTCTTTTTTAATATAGCGACTATGATGCACAAATTTAGGTAATTTCGTTAAATGTTTTTCACGATATAAAAACATTTATGCTTTATACAAAGACACTTTCGCTTATCTATAGTCAACTCAAGGAATACAATGATCCTTATTTTTCTAGTTAAAATCTAACTTATAAAAGAATCCACTGAATAGAAAATAAGTAGGTCCATAAAGCACTTATACTAATAAAAGGAGTAAATGGAATTTTAGCATGAAGAACGGTCTTTCGGACAAAAAACAACCAAATAAGAGCAACTCCACCACCAATAACAAAAGAAAGTAAGCCGATATAAAGAATTTGATTTACTGAGAAATAAGCACCCAATGCAGTGAGATAGTAGACATCTCCCATTCCAAAAACTTCTTCCTTCCAGATCCATTTCCCACCAACATAAATCATCATGTAGAACATAAAACCAATTGTCATTGAAACGAATGAACTCTCTATTACCACTACTCTTTGAATAAGTCCCACACCCCATAAAAGGATGAGGAGTCTTAAATCCACTTCATACGAATCTATGTCCATTAATGCTATCAAAATACAAACGCAACAGAAAAAATAACCAATCCACTCTGTTGGTCCCTTCAAGCTGGCCACTAAAATAAATATTAGAGAAAAGAGTACTTCTACTAAAAAATAGCGAATGGATATTCTTTTCTTACAATAACGACACTTTCCTTTTAAGCATAAAAATGAAACTAGCGGGATTAAATCAACTGCTCTCAAGGTATGTCGACAATGGGGACAATACGATCTTCCATGTACACAATCTTCCCCTTTACCAAGTCTCACGCTAACAACATTTATAAAACTACCGATA
>CALHVK010000114.1 GCA_938039195.1 uncultured Carnobacteriaceae bacterium | reverse complement strand
TTTTGTAGAAAGTGAACTCTATCATTCTTGTCCTGATTTTAACAAAGCAAAGGACACACTGATAAAGATTGGCGAATTTCCATTAGATGCTATCAGTATTACTCAGGCGTGGATTTTATTTGCTTATTATGAACAATTCGATTCTTCAACGCTTAGAAAAGTATTGAAAAATTGGAAATCATCCAATGAACAAATTTCTACTATATTAACGGGCTATCAAACATTACTAGCGCGTCTTGAAAGAGATTGGGATGCATTTTTAGCGTATGATTGTCCAGAAGACTTATCTATTGAAGTGGAACAATTATTACCAGGAATTGGGCGAGTAGAGCAACTAGAAGAGATGAAGGCTGTGTATCAACAGTTACCAATTCGCTCCATGAAAGACATTCAAATTGATGGTTTTGGAGTGAAAGAAGCACTTGGCTTAGAGAAGATGGGCCCAATCATTGGTGAAGTATTACAAGCACTTCAATCAGAAATTCTTTCTGGTAGATTGTTAAATGAAAATGCAGAAATTGTTTCATGGATTAGAAACAATTTCAATGAAAGTAAATAAATTTACAATGAAATGAAAAACATTATTTTGAAAACTATTTAAATGATGATAACTCTTGAATGAAAGGCGTTTCAATGGTATTATCATTTTGTAAGCAATAATTTATTTTAAGGAGTGACCCTATATGAAAAAGGTTATGTCAGGTTTACGTTTTGTATTTAGAAATGGAGAAACATGGACGATTAATCGTCGTTTGATTGGTGACTTATGGATTAAAAAAGTTACTACATCATTTGGTCGTATTAACGGCGGAGAATTCCAAGAAATTCACCCATGTGAATCATTACGTATCGAAATCTTCCCTGAAGCAGACCACGTTATGTCAGAAGACATCAACTTAGGTGGTTTAGAATTAGGTATGTTCGAACGCGTTAAAAAATACAGCGATATCGAATTAATGGATATTTTATATGTTGATGGAAATCATCCAAAATCAGATGTAATTGTTGATAAAGATCGTGTTTATTTCCCATACAGCCCAGTAGATGAAGATGGAAATGACAACAAATACCAAAGTTCAGCAATTGGTTCTCACGGTAACTTATTCATCGTGATTGACCCAGAAAAATCTGTGGAAGATATCTACCCAGAAATTTAATTGCCAATAGAACCTAGGACATTTGTCCTAGGTTTTTTGTATAGTTTTCAGATATTTAATTTATTATATAAGAAGTCTAGTTCTTTTCATGATTTCACGATATAATAAACTTATCACCAGTTAAAGGAGAAAGTGTATGAAAGTTTGTTTTATTGCAGCTGAAGCAGCTCCATTTGTTAAAGTAGGAGGTTTAGGAGACGTTATCGGTTCCTTGCCAAAAGCACTTCGCCAACTAGGGGTA
Source organism: uncultured Carnobacteriaceae bacterium (assembly GCA_938039195.1). Lineage (GTDB taxonomy): Bacteria > Bacillota > Bacilli > Lactobacillales > Aerococcaceae > Granulicatella. Next base: position 15,287 of record CALHVK010000114.1, on the reverse strand, counting down.
GATGCACGCGTTGTTTTACCTTTATATTCTAGTATTGACCGCGAACGTTTTGGCTTAAAATACAAAGCGTATCAATTTGTAGATTTAGGCTGGAGACATTCGTATTGTGGAATTTTCGAAACAGAAGTAGATGGAGTTCCTTGTTATTTTATTGATAACGAACAATATTTTAATCGTGATAGTATTTATGGACAAATTGATGATGGTGAACGATTTGCTTTCTTCTCAAAAGCAGCTCTAGAAATCTTGCCAGCATTAGACTTCAAGCCAGATGTTGTGAATGTGAATGATTGGCATACAGCACTATCTGTTATTTATTTAGATGTATTAAAGAGTCGTGAAGCCGAATTTTATAAAGATATGAAGAGTGTTCTTTCGATTCATAATATTGAATTCCAAGGACGTTTCAATCCTTATGAAATGGGAAATCTATTTGGTTTAGAGAACAAGTACTTTGATGCACTGATTTATAATGGAGACCTCAACTTACTCAAAGGGGCTATCCAATTAGCGGATCGTGTGAATACAGTTAGTGAAACATATGCTCGTGAAATCTTAGACCCTTATTTCTCATATGGGTTGGATAAGATTTTAACTGTAGAGCAAGGAAAATTAAGAGGGATTTTAAATGGGATTGATGTGGATAAATTCAATCCAAAAACAGACCCAATCATTCCGGTGAACTATGATCTAGAAACGTTTGAAGATAAAGTTCAAAATAAATTAGCGTTCCAAAAAGAGATGGCCTTAGAAGTGAATGCGGATATTCCATTAATCGGAATGGTGACTCGTCTTACTCATCAAAAAGGAATTGATTTAATTTTACAAGCCAGCGAAGAAATCCTTAGAACTGGAGCACAATTAGTGATTCTAGGGACAGGGGATGCTCATTACGAGAGTGCTTTACGTTCGCTTGAACATTACAGACATGATCGTGTACGAAGCATTTTACTATTCTCTAATGAGATGTCTGCAAAAATCTATGCAGCGAGTGATTTATTCTTAATGCCTTCTAAGACAGAGCCTTGTGGATTGTCACAACTCATCTCAATGCGTTACGGAACAGTTCCTGTTGTTCATCGTGTGGGTGGATTACGCGATACGGTTATTCCATTTACAGGAGTAGAAGGAAATGGATTCACGTTCGAAAGCTTCCAGGCTGGAGATATGATGGATGCGATTTATCGCGCTGTTACATGCTTCTATCAATCACCAGATGAGTGGAAACAAATTATCAAGAACAATTTACAAAAAGATGTTAGTTGGGAACAGTCAGCTAAGAAATATTTAGACTTATACCATGAAGTGGTATAAAAATCAGAAGGAGGCTCTTAAATGGGCGAAAAAACTTTAACCAGTCGTATAGAAACATCATTAAAGAATCAATTCGGTGTCACCATCTCGAATGCAAGTAAGAGACAAGTATACGAAGCGATGATGAGATCCGTTCGTGATATTTTAATGGAAAAGAAATTCAGCTATGAACAAACATTAAAACAATCACGTCAAAAACGTGCGTACTATATGTCAATGGAATTCCTAGTAGGACGTACACTTCGCAATAACTTATTCAATTTAGGCATTGAAAAAGAAGCAAAAGAGTTTTTAAGTGAATATGATTTTTCACTAGATGAAATTTACAATATGGAACCAGATCCAGGTTTAGGAAATGGTGGTTTAGGTCGTCTTGCGGCTTGTTACTTAGACGCTTTAACAAGTAATGAATATCCAGTAACGGGATTCTCAATCCTTTACGAATACGGTATTTTTAAACAAGTCATTACAAATGGATGGCAACAAGAATTCCCAGATCAATGGTTAGACCTTGGTAAATATGGGTTAGTGTACCGTAATGATGAAGAGGTGGAAGTTCGTTTCGGTGGTGAATTAGAGCAAGTGATGACAGATACTGGCTTAAAAGTGAATCACAAAAACTATACTTCGATTCAAGCAGAACCTTATGATTTATTAATCTCTGGTTATGATTCTTCTGCGGTAAATACATTACGTTTATGGGAAGCAAAGGCAAAAACTGGTTTCAATATGAAACTTTTCGAACGCGGCGAATATTCTAAATCATCAGAAGCAGAAGCCATTGCGTCTTCTATTTCTAAATTATTATATCCAGCTGATGTTACCAACGAAGGTAAAGAGTTGCGTATCAAACAACAATACTTCTTTATCAGTGCGTCGTTACAACAATTAGTGAAGAACCATTACCATGAATTCGGTACTTTAGAGAACTTCTCTGAACATGTGGCTCTTCATATTAATGATACTCATCCTGCAATGGGTGTGGCAGAATTAATGCGCTTATTGGTCGATGAGTATGGATATGATTGGGATAAAGCTTGGAGCATTACAACGAAGACTTTTGCTTATACAAACCATACCATTATGGCAGAAGCTTTAGAAAAATGGCCAGTATCCTTATTCCAACCAATTCTTCCACGTATTTACTCAATTATTGAAGAAATTAACAAACGTTTCTGTGCTTGGGTTATCGAACAAGGTAAAGAATACACTTTACGGGATACAGCGATTATTTATGACGACATGATTAAGATGGCAAATCTTTCAATCGTGGGTAGTCATTATGTCAATGGTGTATCGAAACTTCATAGTGATATTCTTGTTCGTGATACATTTAAAGCATTTAACGACTTATATCCTGGAAAATTTGGTAATGTGACGAATGGGATTGCACACCGACGTTGGTTAGGTCAAGCAAACCCGGAACTTGCTTCTTATTTAGAAAAATTAATCGGAGATGACTTCATTAAAGACCTATCCGGTATTTCTAAATTGAACGCATACAAAGATGATGAGAAAGTACTAAAAGACTTACAAGCGATTAAATTAACGAAGAAAGAGCAATTAGCAGATTACATTAAGGAAACTCTTGCAATTTCGGTAAATCCTCATTCAATCTTTGATGTACAAGTGAAGAGATTACATGAATACAAACGTCAATTATTAAATGCGTTACACATTGTATATCTTTACCATGAAATTAAATACAATGGATTACGTCCAACTCCACGTACATTTATTTTTGCTGCGAAAGCTTCTTCAGGTTACCAAATGGCGAAAAATATTATCAAATTCATCCACTCAATTTCTCAAATGATTGAAAGTGATGAATTAGTACGTGAATACATTAAAGTAGTATTCATTCCAGATTACAAAGTGACATTAGCAGAAATTATCTTGCCCGCTGCAGACGTGAGTGAGCAAATCTCTCAAGCCGGTAAAGAAGCAAGTGGTACTGGTAACATGAAACTGATGTTAAATGGAGCAGTTACTCTTGGTACAATGGATGGAGCAAACGTGGAAATCTATGAAGCTGTAGGAGAAGATAATATCGTAATCTTCGGTTTAGAAACAGAAGAAGTAGAGGCGTTATATGCTAAGGGATACAAACCTTGGGAATACTATAATAACTCACCTAAGATTAAAACCGTTCTTGATTTCATCCGTACAATGACGGTTGGAGGTATGAACTTTAACTTCATCGTGGATTATTTATTAACTCAAGATCACTATATGTGTCTTGCAGACTTTGACAGTTATGTCAAAGCGCAAGAACGCATTGAAAAAGCCTACAATGATTCCTCTAAATGGATGAAGATGAGCCTTGCAAATATTGCAAATTCGGGTATCTTCTCAGCTGACCGTTCAGTAGAAGAATATGCTAAAGACATTTGGCACATCAAACGTGTTCAAGGATAATGACATAAAAAAAGAGATTCTCACAAGTGGGGCAGGCCCACTGTGGGAATCTTTTTTTATGGATCGATTAAATTTGATAAGCAGCGAAGCCATTTGCAGGAACAAGAAGTCCGTTTGGATGATTTCTTGTTTTGTGACTTGCAAAAATTTGTTTACCATGAAGGCCTTCAATGTACTCCGTATGTTCATTCATATTGACCGCACATAGCAGAGATTCACGTTGATATACAAGGCACCCATTGTTTTCGTAGATGACATTGAAATCTCCCTTGAAGTCTTCTTTATACTCAGTTCTAAAGGCAGTTAAGGCTTTGTAATGTTTGAAGATTTCTTCGTTGATTTCTTTTTTGCTAAATGTCTTACGGTTGTATGGATCGCGGAAACCTTGCATTCCAATTTCATCTCCATAATAAATCGAAGGAACACCTGGAAGAGTAAATTGAATGAAACTTGCGATTTTGAGTTTTTGAATCGTATTCTCGAGTTCTTTTCCAGTTAATTCAAGCGTTGGACGTTCATGGAGAGGCACTGCTTCCGTATTGCCAAATCCAATTTTTGTAATAATCCGTTCTGTATCGTGACTATCCAATAAGTTCATTAGAACGTCGAGTGCTGGTTTTGGATAATGATCAATTAATTCCTCAATGGCAAAGCGTAAAGCATGAGAGTTCTTCGTTAGAACAAACTCAATGATGGCGTCTTTCCAAGGGTAGTTCATCACGCTGTCGAGTTGTTTTCCTAAGAAATAGCGACGACGATGATCATAGGCAAACTTAGTTGTAGCGTCTTCCCAAACTTCACCAATAATGAGAGCTTCTGGATCTGTTTGTTTGACAGTTACTCGTAATGCATCTAAAAACTCATCAGGAAATTCATCGGCTACATCTAAACGCCAACCACCAATTCCGAGATGTTGCCAGAAAGGTAGTACACCCGTTTTAGGATCATTGATGAATTTCATATAGGAAGGTTCTAATTTATTCACCGTTGGAAGGTTTGTAAATCCCCACCATGAGTGATACGTATCTGGAAACTCCATAAAGCTAAACCATGGATAGTATGGTGACTCTGTTGAGTTATACGCACCCACGCTATCGTAATGACTTTGCTTGTTGAAGTAAATACTGTCGTCCCCAGTATGACTAAATACGCCATCTAAAATAATTTCGATTCCATGTTTTTTAAACTTCGCACAAAGCTTTTTAAAGTCTTCATTCGTACCTAAGTAAGGATCCACATTGAAATAATCCGCAGTAGAGTAGCGGTGGTTATCTGGACTTTCCATAATTGGATTTAAATAAATACAGTTTACATTTAAGGCTTTGAAGTGTTCTAGTTCTTCTTCAATTCCTTTTAAATTCCCAAGGAAGAAATCCTGAGCCTTGTAATTTTCATGTGTGATACTCGATTGAGGCAATTCATCCCAGTCCTCATGACGGTAACGAACATCTTCGTTCGCTGCTTTTTTAGCTTTATATTGATCACTTTTCTTGAAACGGTCTGGGAAGATTTGATACATAATTCCACCCTTAAACCATTCAGGAGTTGTAAATTGATTTTCGTAAACCGTTAATTGCCAACTGTTAATCTCATGATAGTTCAGAACAGGAACTGCTTGGAATTCATGATTGCTAAGGTAGTAAGTCCCAATTTCTGAACGAACTTCAAAATAGTAGAAATAAAGTCCTGATTGTAAAGGTGAAATTTCAAATGAGAATAACGTTGCATCCGCTTCAATCGTAGAGCGACTTGGATGATAAATTCTTGTTGTTTGTGTTAAGTCTTCTTTTAGAACTAATTGGATAGAAGAGAGGTGAGTCTCTTTCGTAACTTTTACTTGAATAAAAATAGTTTGCTTATCCGTCACTGCTCCTGATGGATACTTATTTTTTAGTGAGTGATAGAAAATCATAATAGGCCCCTTTTTTTGTCAATCTATGTTCATTGTAATATAAAGTAGTGAAAAGTGATACCAAAACGGTAATTATGAAAATTAATGAGAATAAAACAAAAATTTTCAAGAAAATTCATGAAAACCTATACGAATACTTAAGAAATATGTTATAATCATAACAAGAGAATTTGTTTGGGAGCCAAGCTTCTCTAATTTTTATAGCAAAAATGAAAACGCTTATTTTCTTTTTGTTAGCGAATGCGAAAAGGAGTGATGTTTAGTGCAACAAGTAGCAGAATATTTATTTCATGAGGGAAGAAACTTTCACAGTTACGATTTCTTAGGTAACTTTCCTGGTGATAACGAATGTACATTCCGAGTTTGGGCTCCAAACGCTAAAGAGGTCTATGTAACAGGTGATTTTTGTGACTGGAGACCAACAGATTATCGAATGGAACGCATCAATCCTAATGGAATCTATGAAATATCCATTCCCAATGTGAAGCAATTCGATTCCTATAAATATGTTATCGTTCCTCATCATGGTGACTGGTTATGGAAAGCCGATCCATATGCACGTCATGCTGAGACGAGACCACAAACCGCTTCTAAAGTGTATCATTTCCCAGATTTTTCTTGGACTGATGATAAATGGATGAAGAATAGAACTGTTCCGTTCCAGGAACCTTTGAATATTTATGAAGTCGAGCTAAGCTCATTTAAGAAAAAGGAAAATGGAGATCCATATTCCTATCGTGAAATGGTAGATGTGTTAATTCCTTACGTAAAAGAAATGAATTATACACATATTGAATTATTACCGATTACGGAATATCCATATGACAAATCTTGGGGATATCAAGTGACAGGCTTCTTCGCAGCCACTTCTAGATTTGGAACGCCTGAAGATTTTATGTACTTTGTAGATGAATGTCATAAGGCAAATATTGGTGTGATTTTAGACTGGGTGCCAGGACATTTCACGAAAGATGCTTTTGGCTTATATGAATTTGATGGCACACCTTGCTATGAGTACGGCGACCAACGTATTCAAGAGCATAAAGGGTGGGGAACTCGTGTCTTCGACTATGGAAAGACAGAAGTGCTTTCATTCCTTTACTCTAGTGCAGTATTTTGGCTTGAAAAATTCCACATCGACGGACTTCGAGTGGATGCTGTAAGCTCAATGTTGTTCTATAACTATTGTCGCAGTGAAGAAGAGTCTGCACGTAATATTTACGGTGGATTCGAAAATCTAGAAGCCATTCGATTTATTCAATCTCTTAATGAGTTTGTTCGTAATGAGTATCCTGGAGTAATGATGATTGCTGAAGAGTCTACTGCATTCGCTGGGGTTACAAAACCAGTTGAAGAAGGAGGGCTTGGTTTCCACTTCAAATGGAATATGGGCTGGATGAATGACTCTCTTGATTATTTAGAGAAAGATCCGCTTTTCAGAGGAGGAATTCACAATCAATTTACATTCTCAATGATGTACGCCTTCTCAGAAAACTATATATTGCCGATTTCTCATGATGAAGTTGTTCACGGTAAAAAGTCACTCCTAGATAAAGCTTCAGTTTCTTATGAAGATAAGTTTTCGAACTATAGAGCTTTCATGGGGTATATGATGGCCCACCCTGGTAAAAAATTAAACTTCATGGGAAATGAAATTCCACAAATGATTGAGTGGAATGAAGAACGAGAATTAGACTGGTTCTTATTGAAATATCCAATTCATGATGCGACTCATCGCTATGTGAAAGACTTGAATGCCTTCTATAAGAAACATTCTGAGTTATGGCAATTAGATGGTGGCTGGACTGGTTTCAGATGGCATGAAGTTGAAGATGTTTGGAATAACTGTTTCGTCTTCTCAAGAATGAACTCTAAAGGCGACTCAGTGATTGTTATTTCTAATTTCTCGGGAAACTTGATTAAGAATTACGAAATTGGCGTTTCAAAATGGGGTAGCTACAAAGTAGTTTTAAACTCTGACGCTAAAAAGTATAACGGAAGCGGAGTGGTCAATCGTGGACTTCACACAGTTACTGAACCACATAAGGGCTTTGATTATAAACTCGCGGTGAACGTACCACCGTTTTCTACAATGTATATTATTAATAATCAATAATCGGAGGTTGAACGTATGGCAAGAAAAAAAGAAATCGTCGCAATGCTACTAGCAGGTGGACAAGGTACACGTCTGCAAGTACTGACAAAGGATATGGCTAAACCAGCTGTACCTTTTGGTGGAAAGTATCGTATTATCGATTTTCCTCTTTCAAACTGTTCAAATTCAGGAATTTCTACTGTTGGGGTTTTAACTCAGTTTATGCCGCTTGAACTGAACTCTTACATGGGAAATGGTAACCCATGGGACTTAGACCGTGTGGACGGGGGATTAACAATTCTTCCACCGTATACTGCGGGTAAAACAGGAGAATGGTATAAAGGAACTGCCAATGCAATTTATCAAAATATTAAATATATCGATCAGTACGATCCAGAGTACGTTTTAATCTTATCTGGGGACCACATTTATAAAATGAACTACAACAAGATGCTTGAATTCCATAAAGAGAAAAAAGCAGACTTGACGGTTGCTCATATTAATGTTCCTTTAGAAGAAGCAAGTCGTTTCGGTATTTTAAATACGGATGATGATTTACGTATAGTAGAATTTTTAGAAAAACCTGAACATCCGGTTTCAACGAAAGCATCGATGGGGATTTATATCTTTAACTGGAAAGTATTAAGAGAATACTTAATCCGTGACGAAGAAAATCCTGAAAGTGAAAAAGACTTTGGTAAGAACATTATTCCTATGTTGCTTGAAGAACGCCGCATTTACGCATTCCCATTTGAAGGATATTGGAAAGACGTTGGTACAATTGAAAGTCTATGGGAAGCAAATATGGACTTAATCAAACGCAAAGATGAATTCAACATTTCTGATAAATCATGGAAAATCTACTATCGTCACGAAGGTAGACTTCCACAGTTTATCGCGGAGAGTGCTGAAGTAACTGATTCAATGATTTCCGATGGAACGATTTTATTCGGAAAAGTCCATGAATCAATCCTATCTTCTGGAGTATCAGTTGGTAAAAATGCTAAAGTTCTTGGAAGTATCATCATGCAAAATGCAGTCATTGAAGAAGGAGCAACAGTTGTAAACTCAATTATCGCTGAGGGAACAGTTGTGAAATCTGGTGTGACAGTAGGTCATGAGGAAATTGAACTTGGTAAAGATATGATTACCGTTATTGGCAATTTCGAAGTGGTAGAAGAAGATACGAAAGTTGGAGGAAATTAATATGATCAAAGCGTTTTGTATATTATTTGCAGATAATTATAGAAATGATGACTTACAAGGTTTAGTCAGAAATCGTACGGCTGCCGCTTTACCAGTAATTTCCCGCTATCGTATGGTGGACTTTATGTTATCCTCTCTTGTACATGCAAATATCGATAATGTTGCATTATTAACGAATCATAATTACAAGTCTTTATTCGACCATGTAGCTTCAGGAAAAGATTGGGATTTAAACCGTAAAAATCGTGGTTTGAAATTTATCACTCCGATGTCAAACTACTTATCAACACGTATTCCTCAAAATAAAATTGAAGCGTTAGCCAATACAATGGTGTATACGCAAGATTTAGATGAAGAATTCGTTATTTTAGCAGATACGAATATTATCGGGAATATTGATTTTAAGGAAATGTTCCAATATCACTTGGATACTCGTTCTGATATTACGGTTGCATATAATTATAGAAAACCGAATGTAGGGGAATCACAAATTATTTTTGATGAAAATCATCAAGTATATGAATCGTTATATCATTTTGATGGTTCTGATCAAGTATGTCCTACTCAAGTGAAAATTTATATTTTAACGAAAGAACTATTCAATGGTATTGTGAAGAGAGGTTTGACACTTGGCTGGGAAGATATCTTACGCGACTATATTGCTAAGAATCTTGAAACGCTACGTGTATTTGCTTATCAAATCAAGGGATACTTGAAAGTTGTGAATACGATTAAAGATTATTATGACTTAAATATGGAAATGCTAGATTTCGAAAATATCAAGAATGTATTCCTTTCTGGTACTCAAATTACAACACGTGTTAAAGACTCGGTACCAACTATTTATGGTAAGAAAGCTTCGGTGAAGAACTCAATTTTAGGAGATGGTACGAAGATTAACGGTACTGTGGAAAATAGTATTATCTTCCGTGACGTTGTTGTAGAAGAGGGTGCAGTCGTTCGTAACAGTATCATTCTTTCAAATACAGTCATTAAATCAGGGGCTCACTTAGAGTATGTGATTGCAGATAAAGATGTGACTGTAAAACAACATACCGTTTTAACAGGTACTGAAGAAGTGCAAGTGGTTATCGACAAAGGGAAAACTGTTTAATCCGATAATTGATAGGAAAGAGGCTTAGGCTATGGCTTAAGCTTCTTTTTTTGCATGAAAACCGTTGTTCTTGTTGCAACAAGAGATATAAGTTAGTAAACTGGATAGGGTAGGAATACTTAGAAAGGAGCGATTCATATGCAGAAAAAATATGCAGTCATTGATTTAGAAACGACTGGCCCAAAATATGAATTTGGAGATCGTATTTTTCAATTTGGGTGCACACTAATTGATGACGATCAAATCGTTGAACATGTTTCGCTCAATATTAATCCTGAAAAAAGTATTCCATTTGAGATTCAATTATTAACTGGCGTAACGAACGCAGATGTTGCAAAAGCACCTTATTTTGATGAAGTTGCGATGACGATTTATAATCTTCTAGAAGAAAGAACGCTTGTTGCTCATAATATTGGTTTTGATGGACCATTTATTGTATCTGCACTCAAAGATGCACTTGGTTTAGACTTGAAAGTACCTTTTGTCGATACGGTTCAGCTATCGCAAATTTGTTATCCAACAGCGCTTAGTTATCGCCTAGGAGATTTAACGCACTCTTTAGGCATTACTCATCATCAAGTACATACTGCTGGAAGTGATGCGCAAGCGACGGCAGAATTGTTTTTACAAATAAAAAATAAACTTCGAAGTCTTTCCAAACATACATTAGAGCAATTAGTGGAGTTTTCGGGAGAATTGCTTGAGGATACAGGGACAGTATTTGTTGAAATATTGGAAGAAAAGTCAGATAAAGAAAACGTTGAAGTTTTGCTTGAACAAGGGTTTGTCATTTCTCCTCTTGCTTTAAAAGAAGAGAAAAGTAAGTCCTCTAGGCAGCGAATGGAAGCGATAGAAGCTTACCAAGAATTAGTGGATAAGGATTTCTTGGAAGATAAGACTTCTCAACGAGAAATGATTTCAATGATATTAGAGATGATAGAGACCGAAGAGCCCCTTCATTTTATTGAAGCAAGTCCTGGTTCAGGAAAAACATACGCTTATCTTTTAGCAGCATTTGAAAAAGCAACAAGACGCAGACCGATTTGGATCGTGACATCCAATTTACTACTGCAGCAACAATTGATGGAAGATAGTATCGCTTCACTAGAAACACAATTAGGTGTTACAGTGCCGGTGGTTTCTATTAAAGGACAAAGACACTATATTGATTTATCGTCCTTCAAACGTGTTATTTCTCGTTTGAAAGATGAACCTAGTGCCAGAACAAGTCTTACGATTATGGGTCTCTTAGTCTGGATTACAGAAACGGCTACGGGAGACTTATCTGAATGCAATCAAGTACTTCATCAAGGGACTTTGTGGAAAGAAATTTCCATCAAACGTGCCCTAGAAACAGAGAGCCTCTATTGGAATAGAGCTATTCAAGCTGTTCAAAAGAGTTCAATTGTGGTTACGAATCATGCATTTTTAATTCAATATGCTTCGAGTATTGCGCATCGAGTTAGACCCATTGTATTTGTTGATGAAGTTCAACAGTTTGAACACGCATTAGAACAATTTGGCACAAGTACTGTCAATTTTTCGAATTTATTTCAATTACAACAGTTATGGACGGATCATCATTTAAATTCAATGTTTCATTTTTCAAAAGAAGAGGAGCACTTATCCCGTACCATGAATCGTAAACTACTAGAGATTTGTGATTTATACGAAACGTGGATGGAACAATTGAAAACAGGACAGTCATTAACCTCTTCCTATGTTTTTACAGCCGAAGAGTGGAAAGCGTCTATTCATAGTGAAATGGTGAAAGGGATACAAAAGGCAATTTCTCAAGTAATGAATTTATTACAGGCAAATGCCGATAAAACAAGACTGTTTGAAGAAAGCTCCTATTTATTACAAGAAATAATGGAATCTCTCTGGCAGTTTCAAATGAATCAAGAGGGGTACTTTGTGATTGAAGAAAAAGACCAGTTTGGTCAACCGTATATAGAGATTAGCAGAGTGGATTCTGTGACAACGATATTCCAACAGTTCCAAAAGAAGATTCGAAAGATGATTGGTATTTCAGCAACGATTCCGACATTTACGCCACTGTTCCATGAATTAGAAGCAAAAGATAAAGTTACAGTTATTGAAACAGAGACAAATGCTATGGAGCATCATATCTTTATTCCAAATGATTTAGTAGCAGTGAATTCAGCTTCAAGTCATCAGTATCACATGCAAATTGCAGACTGTATTAAGCAGATTTACAATCGAAATGGCGGAAGAATGCTGGTGTTAATGCATTCCGTTGAAGCTCTTTTAGCAGTAGAAAGTCTATTGACAGATTTCTGTAATGAGGATCAAATTGAATTACTTGCTCAAAAAGGTCCGCAACTTGGACGTAGAATTCAACGAAGATTCCAAGAAAGAAAAGATGCGATTTTACTAGGTGTGTATAGTTTCTGGGAAGGGTTTGATAGTGGTGGTCAATCGATTGATTCATTAGTTATTACAAAACTACCATTCCCAAATCCAGTTACTACAGAGCAGCAAATCATTCAGTTAGAAATGAAAGAACAAGGGCGTTCCTATTTTGGTCATTATGCTATGAAGATGATGCTGCTACAGCTTTATCAGGGATTAGGTCGATTTAGTAGACCTTATCAAAATGATGCGGAGATTTGGTTACTAGATGTTCGAGCTTCGATAAGTAAATACTCGCAGAAAGTAAAGAGTGTCTTTCCAGAGAACGCTACAGTAATCGAGAAACCATTTAAGAAGTGTTTAAACGTTGGAAAGAATAGAAATCGTTAACCAAGTGCATGGTGGTATTTTTGCCTTAAATAGCGTATAATACGATTATCTATGAAGAATTAGAGTAGAGGAGAGAAATTGATGAAACGTAGAACGATGTTTATTCTATTACTCACTTTATTTCTATTATTTTTAGCAGCTGCAAGTATTTTTGTAGTTAGTGTAGATCCTAAAATTAAGAAACGTAATGAAGCATTAACATTAATGGCACCGACTGTAGAATTTTCGAAAGTGACGAAATTCTACTTATTTAATACGGATAAGTCTTATTACACGATTATGGGTGAAGATAAAGACGGGAATGCCATCTATGCGATTACTCCTGAAGATGGTGGAGATGTAACAATTCTTCAACAATCAGCAGTGGTCAATGAGCAAGAAGCTCGTTCTATTACATTACAAGACAAACCAGACGTTGAAGTACTCGAAGCACGCCTAGGTCTTTTAAATGGTGAACCTGTATGGGAAGTGAATTATCGTTTGAGTAATCAACGTATTGGATATTACTATATTTCAGCGAAAAATGGTAAATGGATTAAAGATATTGAGAATATATAGAAATTGGTGATTTATGGTAAAAATTTCAGATAGAGTATCGAAAATATTGCCTTCAGGAACTTTAGCCATGACACAAAAAGCTAGAGAACTAAAAGCTCTGGGAAGAAAAATCATTAGTTTATCGATTGGTGAACCTGATTTTAATACACCCGAAGTGATTACTGAGGCTGCCATTGATGCTTTACGAAAACATGAAACCGATCATTATACACCTGCTTTGGGATTAGATACCTTAAGACAAGCGATTTGTGATTTTCATAAACGCAAAGATGGAATTGATTTGCAAAAGGAACAAGTGGCTACTTTTGCAGGTGCTAAGTTTGCACTATATTCGGTATTTATGACATTGGTCGACCCAGGGGATGAAGTCTTAATTCCGATTCCTTATTGGGTAAGCTATGCTGAACAAATTCAATTAGCAGACGGCGTACCAGTGTATATTGAAACGAAAGAACGGAATTCATTTAAGCTAACAATTGATTTGCTAAATGAATACGTAACAGATAAAACAAAAATCTTATTACTAAATGCGCCATCGAATCCATCCGGGCTCATGTATTCAAGAGAAGAATTACTAGCCATTGGGAATTGGGCATTAGAACATAATGTGTTTGTCGTATCAGATGAAATCTATTATGAATTAGTTTATGATGCGCCATCGATTAGTATGGCAAGTTTATCCCAAGAGATTTTTAATAACACATTAGTCGTAAATGGATTATCAAAATCGGTTGCGATGACTGGATGGCGACTCGGATATGTATTCGGACCAAAACGAGTTATCCGTGCATTAAACGATTTAACAAGCCATACAACGAGCAATCCTGCTGCAGTTGTACAATATGCAGCAATTCGTGCGTTTGAAGAAGATGTTGAAGTTGCTAAAAAAGAAATGCGCGACCAGTTCCAAAGAAGAATTGACTTATTCCATGGATTATTAAACGACATAGAAGGAATTAAGTGTGAGAAGCCTAAAGGAGCGTTCTACTTATTCGCGAATGTGAAAGTAGCCATGCATATCGTAGGCGTTGCTTCTTCAGAAGAGTTTGCCCTAAAACTACTTGAAGAGGCTGGTGTTGCAACAGTATCCGGAGAGAACTTTGGATGCAATGGTTTCCTAAGACTCAGCTGTGCCAATAGCGAAGAAGAATTAAGGGAAGCCGCTAATCGAATTAAGGAATTTATTGAATCATATAAGTAAAGGAAGAGTGATATTTTGAAAACTATAACAATGAATCAAGCAAAAGATTACGTTGGACAAACCGTTACAATTGGTGCTTGGGTGACCAATAAACGTTCTAGCGGTAAAATAGCGTTCTTACAATTACGTGATGGAAAAGCTTATTTCCAAGGAATTGTAGTAAAAGCTGACGTAAGCGAGGAAACTTTTGAATTAGCAAAAGGATTAACTCAAGAAAGTTCAGTATTTGTAACAGGTGTTGTACAAGAAGACACTCGTTCTAAATTAGGCTATGAGTTATTAGTAAAAGATATCGAATTAATCGGGGAAAGTCATGAATATCCAATCACTCCAAAAGAGCATGGTACTGACTTCTTAATGGACCACCGTCATTTATGGTTACGTTCAACAAAACAACATGCCATTATGGAAATTCGTAATGCAATTATTTATGCCTCATACGAGTTCTTTGATAAAAATGGATTCATTAAATTCGATAGCCCAATTCTTTCAGGAAACGCGGCAGAAGATTCAACAGAATTATTCGAAACAGATTACTTTGGAGATCCAGCGTACCTAACACAATCTGGACAATTATACTTAGAAGCTGGAGCAATGGCATTTGGTCGTGTATTCGACTTTGGGCCTGTATTCCGTGCAGAAAAATCTAAAACTCGACGTCACTTAACAGAGTTCTGGATGATGGATGCTGAGTATTTATACT
>CALHVK010000113.1 GCA_938039195.1 uncultured Carnobacteriaceae bacterium | reverse complement strand
AAAGATTTTTCAATTTACTCACCTGCGTGGTATATTGAAATTCGTCAAGCCGATGGACAATTAATTGCTCGTCGTGTGGATGCGATTCATGGGACAGTATTAGCCAATGAAACTCTAGAAACAACGAATACGCAAACGCAGCGTACAACAACGAATAACACAACAGTAACGCAAAGTGTACAACAACAATAAGAAGGGAATAAACATGCAAGAATCAGGTTTGAAAGTGAGTTTACTCGCGAGTGGTAGCTCGGGAAATGCTACTTACATCGAAACGCCAAAACAAAAAATATTAGTGGACTGTGGACTCACTGGTAAAGCCATTACTGCGCAAATGGAGAAGATTCATCGCTCCATTTCAGATGTGGATGCCATTCTCGTCACCCATGAACATTCCGACCATATTAAAGGGATTGGGGTTCTGGCTCGTAAGTACCACATTCCAATTTATGCCAATGAAAAAACATGGCAAGCTATGGCAGGTAAAATCGGGAAAGTCGCCCTCGAACAACAGGAAATCTTCAACACAGGAGAGACGTTAACGTTTGGAGACTTAGACGTGATGAGTTTTGCAGTATCCCATGATGCAGCCTCTCCTCAATTTTATAGCTTCCAACGTGAGGGCAAGCAGTTCGTCATGTTGACAGATACAGGCTATGTCAGTGATAAACTAAGAGGTCTGTTGAAAAATGCAGACGCATATCTCATCGAGAGCAATCATGATTTAGAGATGCTTCGAATGGGACCATACGCTTGGCATTTGAAACAACGGATCTTAAGCGACAAGGGACACTTATCGAATGATGATGGTGCACTTGCGATGTGTGAGATGATGGGAGACCGTACGAAACGGATTTATCTAGGCCACTTAAGTCAGGATAATAATATGAAAGAAATTGCCTATCAGACAGCCGAAAGCATCTTCCATACGCATGATAAAGGCGTTCATCAAGCGTTCGAACTCTATCATACGGATCCGTATGAACCTACAAAATTATTTATAGTTTAAAAACTTAGGAATAACGAAATAGTTTTTTAAGCACTCTATAAGCTTTATTTCATATAAATTTCATATGAAAAAATTATTGTATACTTACAAACGAGAGGAGTGAGCAGATGACACAAGAACAATTAACAAGAAAAAAATCTTCTAAAGCTTTTAAAAATGGCTTTATCGGTGGATTAGTGGGAGGAGCAATCGCTGTTGCCGGAGGAGTTGGAATTATGGCTATAACCAATCCAGCAAACCAAGCAACAACACCTGCCACACAACCCTCACAATCAAAAGTAGAAACGACAAATGCATCTACAGGAACAAAAGGTGGAACAGAAATCACTAAAGTAGTTGCTGAAGTGAAAAACGCGGTTGTTTCAGTTATTAACAAACAAGCAACTTCAAGAAATAATTTATATGGCACACAACAAACAGGAGGAGAATTAGCGACTGCTTCTGAAGGTAGTGGAGTTATCTATAAAAACGAAAATGGATATGCCTATATCGTGACGAACTATCACGTGATTGCGAAATCACAAGAATTAGAAGTTCTTTTAGCAGACGGAACACGTGAAAAAGCTGAGCTTGTTGGTAGTGACCAATGGACAGACTTAGCCGTGATTCGTATTGCCAA
>CALHVK010000112.1 GCA_938039195.1 uncultured Carnobacteriaceae bacterium | reverse complement strand
AACCATCACCGGTTATCAAGCCGAAGCGTGGCATTTAAGATACGTCGGTGATAAAGCCACTGCCATTTACCAATCCGGCTTAAGCTTGGAAGAATATTACGGGGTTTCTGGTGGGGATTATGAATAGAAAAAGCTGAAACAAAAATAAAAAGCAAGGTGAATTCACCTTGCTTTTTATTTTATTATTGAATATACGTCAAACTCTTACCGATAATGAACGTTGTGGTCACATTATGTAATACCGCTAATAGACTAGGAGAAACAATATCAATCAAACCTAATCCCATTAAGAACGAATTAATACCCACTGTGTGTTTTAAATTGGCATCTAATTGGCGATTCAGTTGTTTGGTTATATTTTCCAAAACCTCTAATCCCGTCAACTGTTCATTTAAGAATAGGATATCGCTGGCTTGACGAGCAATATCTGAAGCACCCGCCATAACAACACCTACATTCGCAAGAGACAGTGCAGCAGAATCATTAATTCCGTCTCCAATCATCAAAACATGATGACCTTCCTCTTGAAGCTGCTCAATTACTTGATGCTTTTGTTCTGGCTTAACTTGTGTATATACTCTGTCAAATGGAATCAGCGAGCAAATTGTTTCTGTACGTTTTTGTGTATCCCCTGTAAGAAGTACAATCTGTTTTCCTTTTTCTTTTAACTCTTTCAATAATGCAATCGCTTCTCCTCTTAACGGAGTATCAATTAGGAAAATGGCAATTAATTTTCCGTCATAACTTAAATAAAGTAAGTTGTATTTTTGGCTATATTCTTCAATCACTGCTTTTTGCTCATTGGAAATAATCGTCTTCTCATCTTCTAATAATTCCAAACTTCCGATGACGACTCTTTTTCCATCAATCGATGATACGATTCCTTTTGAAGCTACGTGAGTTAATTTCCCATGCATTTCCTCATGTTCAATTCCCTCATCTTCTGCCTTCTTAACAACAGCCGTCGCAATCGGGTGGTAAATATGTTCCTCCAAACAAGCTGCAATTCGTAAAACTTCCGCATCATCATAACCTTCATACGCAATAATTCGTTGAATTTTTGGGACTCCAGTTGTCAATGTCCCCGTTTTATCAAAAACAAAAGTATCAACTTGTGCATATTCATCTAAAGAATTAGATCCTTTAATGACAATCCCCTGATTAGAAGCTGCTTTAATGGCTGTTAAATAAGTTGCCGGTGAAGATAATTTTAACGCACATGAATAATCCACTAATAGGAAAGTGAGTGCTTTAGAGACTGAGCGTGTGAATAAATACGTCAACGCCATCCCTATGAAATTATATTTCACTAACCCATCTGCTTTTTCCATTAATTGCTTTTGCTGTTTCGATTGATGAAATTCACTCGATTTAATCAGCTGAACAATTTGCTGCAAGCGTAAGTTTTGTTGCTTATTCGTCACTTCTACTAGTAGCTCGCCATGCTCTACAACTGTATTAGCGTAGACCATATCCCCAATCTTCTTAGAGACAGGGAAAGACTCACCTGTTAATGAGCTTTCATTTAAATACCCTCTTCCATTGACAACTCTTCCGTCAAAGTAAATTTCTTGACCTTCTGTGGCTACAAAAACATCTCCTACTTCAACATGATTGCTCATTTTTTTGAAGCGCTCGCCTTCTTTTTCAATCCATATTTCATAAATATTATTTGTTAAGTTTTTCTCGAGCTCTTCAATCGATTTCTTTTGGGACCAGTCATCTAAATCGTCTCCTAAATTTAATAGGAACATAATCATATCTGCAGTCTTATGATCTCCCATCGCCATAGAAGTTGATATCGCCACAAAATCGAGTAAACTCATAGAAAGTTTTTTCTCGCAAATTGATTGGAAAGCAGCCTTTCCAAACTTCACCATTTTCATAAGTATCCATCCCATACGAATAGGTGTTGGAAGAAGGACTTTTGAAAGCATTCTTCTATAGAGATGCGTTGAAATAATATCATATGGTGAAGAAGCTACTAGCCACTGGACTTCTTTTTGTTTTTCAATTACGTTCTCCATTTGAATCAAAGATAAAAACCTTTGAACTTGTTGAACTTTCCCTTGAGTAAAATAAACTCCTACATGTTTTAAATCTTTATAAAAGTGCAGTTTTTCAATGCCTGGGACTGTGCAAGCTAGTTCCTCTAAATACATTTGGACTGGATGCGGACATGTAAAAGGGAGCTCTAAACGTACTCTAGAGTTTGATTGATGTTTAATAATAAACTTCATTATTTTTCACTAGTTTCTACTACTAATTCTGCATTTTTTTCTTCAGCATATAAGTCTTTTGCTTCTTCTAAGACATCATCTGCATGTTGTTTTACAGTAGAAACAGTTGCGTCAATACCATCTTTTAATTTATAAGAAGTAGCGACCGCTTTAGCATATACATGCTTTGCGTCTTTGCTCGCTAATAGTTTTAATCCTAACGATCCAAATAAAACTCCTCCCGCAAATACACTTGATTTTTTAGCAAATTTTCCTAAACTAATAAGTTCTTTAATCATTATGATTACCTCCATTTTTTCTAATTAGAATTATTCAATTCTTATTATAGTATACAGATTTAAACTCCGACTTTCAATAATGAAAAACTTAAGATTCTCTTGGTCTCTTTCGCTTTCAAACTAAAAACTACCTTGTTTTTCTACAAGGTAGCTTATTTTTTCTCTAACCAAAAGAATGCCTGTGGTAATTTTTCCTCAGCATTTCCAATAAAACATTTTCCATGTGCAAATAGAACATTGACAGGATTCCACGCTTTTATTTGTTGATAACACTTTTGAGCTGTTTCCTTATTAAAAAAGAATGTCATTCTTAAATCTCTTGGAGTATGCCCTTTTGGATATGTATTATCCCCGATTTTAAACAAGAAACGATGCAAACATGAACACTCTTCTCCAACTTCAATATTCTCAATTAAGTCCGTTAGAATTAACGTTTTACTCTTTTTGTGGAAAAATACTGACTCTTCTATAACGGCACTTCCTTCAAACGGAAGATAATCAATTTCATCTAGCCAACTAATGTCGATTGTTTTATCTAAGATTGTATAACTTTGGATATATGGAGAGTTGTCAAAAATTTTCTCCAATCCTTTTGTCGCCCAAAGTTTCGCATCCGGATAGGCTTGACTCCACTCTTCCATATATACGTAATGCAATTTATTTGGAGCAACTATATGCTTCACATGACCCAGCTCATCGATTTCACTTCGCAACTGCGGTGTTAAATGAATAGGAGAATGAATCCATAAGTCATTATTTTCCAATCGCACCACTGTCATTCGAGTGCTAAATGGTACTTGAGTAATTTTAAAATTCATCTCTACAATTTCACCATCAACAATCCAGATACCCTCATCTATAGTCTTCAATGTATATAATGGCTCATATAATTTCACTGAACATTTCATATAAATTCACCAATTTTTATAGACTAATACACTTCATAATTTGTAATCAGCGGGGAGTTTTTCTTTAGGAGTTTTTGGAGACGTTTATGGTATTGCGCAGGGAAGACCATATTTTTGGCACGCAACGCTCTTTCACGCAACACTTTTGCCACATGATCCGCGAAGCTGAGGCAGTTTCTCGACCAACCATTATAAGTCATGAATTTCGAACGATTGAATTTATAGAACACGGTATCCATCTGTTGCGCCATGAAATACACATACATCTCTTCAAAACGGTCAAACGTTGGATTATAGTAAATCGCTTCTCCCGTTGGACGCCACTGTGTTGTCGGTTCTAGAATCTTATTCAAGTACGCATGAATTTTATCCATCTGTTTATCCGTCACATCAATCGTATAAATATGCAACGCTTTTTGGTAGTGGTTTTTACAAAAGAGCATATACTCCTCGCGCGGTGCCTTAATCAGAACGCCTTCAGCAATCCAGCCACCGAGCTTCAAGTCGCGCTCATCGTAGTTCCCATAAGAATAGACGTAGCCATCGATACATAAATCCACATGCCCAAGAGGTCCATTCCCACGCTCAGCCACATGCACAAAAATCTCGAAACGACTCTTCGCAAGCGGCGGATATGGAATCGGATAAGGGACAAACGGGTCCGGCATATTTACTTTCGGAAATGAGCGTAGTACTTTTCGTACAACCTTCTCCATTAATTTCTTCTCTGCCATCACAAACTCCTCACACTGTCAATAGGCTTATTGTAGCACAAATTTACATTGCATTCAGTTACTTTTTAGAAAAATTGCACCCTTCTTTTATTTCCATTATAATAACAACACAAAGAACATTGAGGATAGAACAGGCAGCTATCGCATCCTTGTGGTCTGAAAGAGATGTGGAAAGGTCACTCCACCAATGTTCACTTTGATAAAGCGGTCTTCGGACTGCTTTTTTTATTTTACGCAACAAAAAACCTCCCGTCAGAAACGGGAGGAAAAAAGGATAGAGTTTTATTTACTTGGGAGTAAATAATTCTTATTTGGGAATACAATTACTATAACCAAGTTTTATGAAGAAATTGTGATGTTTAATCCCAATTTTCTAGAAATTTAATACCCTAAAGATGCATGCATACCGGCAACGTAACCCGTTACAAAGGCTGCGGTGATATTGTACCCACCTGTGTACCCGTGGATGTCTAACAGCTCTCCGCAGAAATACAGTCCTTGGGTTAATTTTGACTCTAAGGTTTTCGGGTTCACTTCTTTCAAATGAACGCCTCCACCTGTCACAAATCCCTTTTCAATTGGCAATGATCCATTGACCGTAAAGCGGAAATTCGTCAAGGCTTCTTTAATCTGTGCCCAGTTGGCTTCACTTAAACGATTCACCGCTGTTTGGTCACCAATCCCCACTCGTGATAGTAAAAACTCTACATATCGTTCAGGGAGTAACCCTTTTAAATGATTTTTAATCGATTTTAGAGGTGCATCCTCCACAAATGCACGAAATTGTGCGTCGAGTTCAGCCTCGCTCATGTCCGGCAATGCATTCAGACTCATCACGACTTCCTTCTTGCCTTCTTTCTCCTGCACTTGATGCACAAAGCTTGAACAACGTAGGACGGCTGGACCGCTCACTCCAAAATGCGTGAAAATCATATCCATCTGATGTGTCACAACAGGCTTCCCTTTGCCATTTAAGACACTAAGCGCCACATTACGAAGCGACAACGCACGAAGCTCACCCTTTTGGATAAACTCTTCGCCACTCGTTAGCGGAACTTCTGTCGCAAAGAGCGGTGTAATCGTATGGCCAGCTACTTTCGCAATGCCATATCCGTCTCCTGTCGAACCCGTCTTTGGATAAGATTTCCCACCTGTTGCTAGGAT
>CALHVK010000111.1 GCA_938039195.1 uncultured Carnobacteriaceae bacterium | reverse complement strand
ACTCATTAATTGTACAAATTCATAACCTTCTGCATCAACAATATAGCCTTCGTTTGGACGTGGAGATTTTTCGTTTGAGATATACGGGAAGCGAACATATTCTTGGTCGCTGATACGCATTCCCATGAACACCTGTGCCGTCAATTGTCTGTGTAAGGTTACAAGCGTAGAGTAATTCGTCATTAAGTCTTTATAATTCCCTACAAACACTGGCGTAATGCCATACTTAGGTCCTTCTAACAGAAGCTCTTTGAACTGATTTTCTGTAATGTTGAGACTTTGTCCAAGGATTTGGATGTCCGGAATGATAATGAGTGATTGCGTATATTCACCAGGTTGCGTCATACGTTCCTTTAAGTTGTCTAAGATGATATTCATTCCATCTTTAGCGCTCAGTGTATCGCTGAAACGATGCGCTTCCTTAAATTGATCTAATGGTACTAATCCTAATGGGTCCACGATTACCACTTGAACAGGAGTCGTATATTGTTGCAACTGGTAAGCTAGTACTTTATATAACTGAGTAACACTTCGAACATTATCACTAACTAACGAGATGGCTTTATCTAATGTAAATGCAGCCACTTCGACCATTTCTCTCGTTAACCCGAGTAATACTTGATGGTTTCGTTCTGATCGGTCTACTTGAGCTTCCACCATTTCTGGTGTCACCACTTCTGGCAACATTGGAATTGGTTGTGGTAATGCGCCTGTCCAATAATGTGACATTTCTTGCGCTTCTGCTTTCACTTGCTGAATCATCGATGAATTATCTTCAGAAGAATACGGCACACACACTTGGAATGAAACGACTGTGTCTTGCTTCATTAATCCGCGCCCACGGATATCTAAGAGCACTTGGCTTGTACGACCAACAATACTTGTAACATCACTCTGTTCGAATAAGTAGAGCGCAATTTTTGTTTTAAAGTTTGCTTGTAATTGTACACGCATGGCATTGAAACGAGACATCGTTGTGATGAGGTAAATTCCTAGAGAGGCTCCCTCACGCGCTAAAATATTAACTGTTTCGTTAAACGCTTCACTGAAAGTAGCGTCACTCACTCCATCAAAACTATCGATTGCAATAAATAGTGACGGGAATGGTTTTGCAGCGTCTCTGTTGTATTGTTGCATATTACTTGAGCGCGCCTCACTAAGAGCTGCCTTTCGTACCTTCACTTCTTTTTGAAGACGTCGTAATGACTTCATCACTTTCTCATTATCGTCTGCGGTAAAGTAGTCTGCCACATGTGGAAAGTCCACTAAAGAAATTAATCCACTCGTTCCAAAGTCATATAAATAGATATGCGATTGCTCTGGCGTTGTTTTACGCATTACATCAATCAATGCATTTTGGATAAAGGTAGATTTCCCATACCCTGGGCTTCCAACAACCAGAATATGACCACAATCGTTGAAGTCAACTGTCAGTGGTAATTGCGCTTGTTTTTCCGGAATATCTTGATATCCCAATAAAAACTCAGGATGTTTATTTTCACCCCAATAATGTTTAAATTGAATATCTTGGATATCTTCTGCTGCAATTCTCTCTTTTAACGGTGGAAGCCACGGACTTGCGACCTTCGGAAGATGTAGCGATTCGAATACACGCTTCGCTTCTTGAACGACCGCATCCAATTGCGTTGGCAATCGTTTCTGATTGCCACTATCATCTAATCCACTTAAGTCTTTATTGATTGCTTCATACTGTCCATTATCTTTAATGGCATACACTGTCGTATCTCGGTGTGTAGAACGTACCGCTTCTGGTTCATAATCGGCTCCACTCCAAGCACTTTGGAATAATTCATAGATTTCATTATTCCCAACTTGTAAGTATCCACGACCTGTCTGCGTAATTTCTGCAGCATCTGGCGTTTTAATAATTTCACGCGAATCAGCCACATCTTGTACTTTCAACGCAATCTTAAACTTCGAGTTAGACCAGATCTGGTCATCCACAACTCCGCTTGGCTTTTGAGTCGCTAAGATTAAGTGAATTCCGAGCGAACGTCCGATACGTGCTGCAGATACTAACTCTTTCATGAAGTCAGGTTGGTTCGTTTTCAATTCTGCAAACTCATCCGAAATCAAGAATAAATGAGGCATTGGCTCAGTGGCTACACCCTCTTTAAATAATTTCATGTACTGATTAATATGGTTTACATCATATTCTGCAAATAATCGTTGACGTTTCTTCAATTCCGCTTGAATAGACACTAATGCACGATTGGCTTGTGCGACATCTAGGTTGGTAATCGCTCCAACTAAGTGCGGTAAGTCCGCAAATAGGTTCGCCATCCCCCCACCTTTGTAGTCAATCAAGAGAAATGCGACTTCATATGGATGGAAATTCACTGCTAATGAAGCAATATACGACTGTAAGGTTTCAGATTTCCCTGATCCTGTTGTCCCTGCCATTAGTCCGTGAGGTCCATGCGCTTTTTCATGTAAATTCAACATTAACAATTCATCACGGCCACGTAGCCCTAACGGTACTGCCATTGTTTGATACGTATCATTTGTTGCCCAACGATGGTTCATATCTAACGCTTCTACAGAATCTACACCATACATCTCTAGGAATGTGACACTATCTGGAATCGCGTTTCGTAATGTTTGAACATGCGTCACTTGAGCCAAGTCTCTTGCGAATTGTTCTTTGGCTTCAGTGGATAACTTCTCAAATGTCATAAACGGTTTATCCATATATTCACCATTATGGAGGCGTAATGTTCCTTGACGATTTCCTTTGAAATCCACAACAGTGTTTACATGTTCTGGTAAACTTTCAATCACATCTTCTACAAAAAGATAGCTAATTCCAAGATGTGATAAATCTTCATTGATAAACTCCATAATATTATGGTCTAGCATTAGCGATAAATCCGTAATCACAAATACATAATGAGGAGTGAAAGTTAGTTGTTTATTAGTTCCTGCTTGTTCGGCCGCTTGTTTGCGTTCTTTGATCATTTGATAGAGCGACGTTAACAATTGATCGCGACTACGTTGATGATATACAAAACTACGACAATTAAACTGTTGGAGTTTCATATGCGGTAACCAACGACTCCATTCCCACAATGGGAGTTCCTCTTCACGAAACACTGGAACAAATTGCACATCATGGTAACTATGGAAAGTCGCTAACTGAATAATCGCTTGTTGAACTTGCTCGATGACTGTTCGACGAGAGCCGATATATCCTGTAGGCGCCGATAACAAATCATTAGTAATAGGTAGATTTTCCAAGTATTGATAATGAGCCACTAACTCCGTTACTTGGTCACTGATGGCTTCATTGTATTCTGTTAACTCAGATTTTTTATAATCGACTTTAAAACTTGGAATGATTTCCCCTGTTCCTAGACGGTACGTTAAAAAGTCAAAGTGATGAGGCGTCTTTTCATAGAGACGTCTATCCGTCACCTTCGCCATTTCCATTACAGCGTCAACTGATGGATAGTGATAATTCAACGCTTCTTCCTGCTCTTTAGATAAGTCATAAAGCTCTTTATATTTCTCATTCAGATACGCTTTATAGTTCTCCATCTTTTTAGCTTTCAGACGTTTATTTTGTTTTTTGTCTGAGAAGAAACTATGGACTGATGTGATTAAAGTAATCACCGACATCCCCATCATCATAATCATCATCCCGCCATTGCCTGTAAGAAAATGCGTTGCTACCGTAAGCCCAATCATCGCAAGCGGCATGATAATTAATTTTAATAGCGATTGCTTCTGCATATTATCTTCAGTTGGTGGCGCTAAGATGCTCACCACATCATCTGGCTCACGTAAAATGAATCGAGGTGAACGGTGAAAATCACTAGTCTTATCCTCTGGCGCATCTTCAAAATCTAACTGCACTAGAGTTGTTTCAATCGGCTCGATACTAGCGATAAAAACTTTTTGCCCTTGAATTCTAATAAAATAGCCACTCGTAGAAAATAGGTAATCTCCTTCACTCATCTGCGCAGGAGTTGTTACCAACTGCCCATTCAAGAATACTTCTTTCTCGGATACAATTTCATATCCCGTAGCATTTGCTTGAATCAATAATTCTTGGCTTTGAGGAATGCTTACTGCATGAATTTCATCCGGACCAATGGTTAAAGGCTCTTTTGTTAGTAATGTTTGTAGGCTATATTGAAAAACAAATAATTCTGCAACAATTTCATTACTGAATGGAAGGCTATGTTTCCCGTTCGTGTACATACGCTCCGCAAACGACACTTGTCCATTTTTCACGATTAATTTATCTGCAAATGCATTTTCCACAACAAAATCATCGCTTAGATGAGTTCCCACACGGTAAGCTCTCTCTTTTGAAATGTCGTAGATGGTGTTATCTATCTTAATTAAACAAATCATTTACTGCCTCCGTATTAATTTTCTTTCGTTTTTTGTTGTG
>CALHVK010000110.1 GCA_938039195.1 uncultured Carnobacteriaceae bacterium | reverse complement strand
TAAGAGAATTACAGCTGAAGGATTCTATAAAGTGATGCATCTTTTTGGTGCGGACGTTGTCTTCAATCATGCGGACTATCGTCTCGTCTCTAAACGTTTTATTCAAGAATTAAAGAAATTCAAAGAGGTGAACTTATTCCTTCGTGGGATTATGCCTCTTGTTGGCTTTAAGTATTCCTATGTGACTTACAAACGTCATGAACGGATTGCCGGAGAGAGTCATTATCCTCTTGCGAAAATGTTAGGTCTTGCAATAGATGGAATTACGAGCCTCTCTATTAAGCCGATTCGTATTATTACTGCGATTGGTGTGTTGACATCATTCTTCAGTTTTGCCCTTATCATTTGGGTTCTTTGGGCTAAACTCTCAAATAACTCTGTTGCTGGTTGGGCAAGTACATATGCCATTGTAAGTTTACTGGGTGGGGTACAATTAATCAGTCTTGGTGTTATCGGTGAATACATCGGTAAGATTTATTTAGAAGCCAAAGAGCGTCCTCGATATATTATTGGAGAACGTACCTATGATGAAAATGAATAATTTTCCTTTTCATTTTCACGTCATTATGATAGGATAAAGCATATATAGAAAACACATTGATGGAAAAGGGTTTTTAACAAATCTTTTCAGGGAGGAAGATCCTGACTGCAAGTCTTCCAAGTAACGTTTCAAACTTTTCGCTTCCGGAGTGACCATTGGGATTCACTGATGAATAATGGTTCGGGTCGCCCCCGTTAACAGCGTCCAAGTGTCTTGAGCAGGTCTCAAGGAACAAGGGTGGTACCGCGAAATTTCGTCCCTTATAGTCTATTGGCTATAAGGGATTTTTATTTTTGTAAGGAGGAATACAATGAATTTAGAAGAAATGAAAGTACAGTTTGATGCGATTCGTAAAGATGTGCTTGCTTCATTAGAAGAAGTAACTAACCTTAAAGAGCTCGATCAAATTCGTGTACAACAATTAGGGAAAAAAGGACCAATCACGGAAGTTCTTAAAAACATTAAAAACTTAGCCAACGAAGAGAAACCAAAAGTGGGGGCTCTTGCCAATGAATTACGTTCTGTCTTAGAAGAAAAAATCGCTTCTGTTAAAGAAGTGCTTGAAGCAAAAGCGTTAGAAGAAGCATTGCAATCTGAAACGATTGACGTCACAATGCCAGGGCGTCCAATGGAACGTGGAACTGCGCACGTACTAGCGCACGTTCAAGACCAAGTGGAAGATTTCTTCATCGGCCTTGGCTACCAAGTCGTAGAAGGCCCAGAAGTGGAATCAGACCACTATAACTTTGAGATGATGAACTTGCCAAAAGATCACCCAGCACGTGATATGCAAGATACATTCTACATCACTCCTGAGTACTTACTTCGTACACAAACTTCTCCAGTACAAGCACGTACAATGGAAAAACATGACTTTACAAAAGGCCCATTGAAGATGTTAAGTCCCGGTCGTGTATTCCGTCGTGATAACGATGATGCGACGCACTCACATCAGTTCTATCAAATCGAAGGTCTTGTGATTGATAAACACATTACGATGTCAGACTTAAAAGGAACACTTGCGGCATTTGCCAAAGAAATGTTCGGAGAAGACCGTGAAGTCCGTCTTCGCCCAAGTTACTTCCCATTCACTGAACCATCTCTAGAAGTGGATATTAGCTGCTTCAAATGTGGTGGTGAAGGCTGTTCTGTATGTAAAGGAACAGGTTGGATTGAAGTATTAGGTAGTGGGATGGTGCATCCAAACGTCCTTGAAGCTGCCGGTGTAGATTCAACGGTCTACGGTGGATTTGCCTTCGGGTTAGGTCAAGACCGTATTGCGATGTTGAAATATGGAATTGAAGATATTCGTTCATTATATACAAACGATGTACGTTTCTTAAGCCAATTTACGAAAGAATCATAAGAGGAGGAAGAACATGAAATTATCATACGAATGGTTAAATGAATATATTGATTTATCACAAATCACTCCTCAAGAATTAGGAGAAAAAATGTCTCGTACAGGGATCGAAGTCGATAGCGTAACGGTTCCAGGCGAAGGCTTAAAAGGACTAGTGGTTGGTTTAGCAACCAAAGTCATTGACCATCCAGATTCAGACCACTTACACGTTGTCACAGTTGAAGTAGGGCAAGAAGAGCCTCTTCAAATCGTGTGTGGCGCTCCAAATATCGCAGCAGGCCAAAAGATTATCGTGGCGACTCACGGAGCACGCATTGCCGGCGGTCATAAAATTAAACGTGGAAAATTACGTGGCGTAGAATCTCAAGGAATGATTTGTTCCTTACAAGAAATCGGTGTGCCAAGTAACTTAGTACCAAAAGAATACGAAGATGGGATTTACGTTTTCACAGATGACAGCATCAAAGTGGGAAGCGACGCCGTTTCTGCATTAGCGCTTGATTCAGCGATTGTGGAACTTGATATCACTGCGAACCGTTCTGACGCTTTAAGCATGCGCGGTTCAGTTCACGAAATCGGTGCGATTTACAACTTGAAGAATCATTTAGAACCAGACACTTTTGAAAAAGGAACGTCTTCTAAAATTCCAGGCGTTGTCAAAGTTTCTGTAGAAAACGAAGCAGATGCTCCTGCATACCACGCATTCTTAATCGAAGGCGTTAAAGTGGCTCCAAGCCCACAATGGATGCAAAATCGTTTAATCGCAGCAGGCGTTCGTCCAATCAACAATCTTGTGGACGTCACAAACTATGTTTTAATGGAATACGGTCAACCGCTGCATGCATTTGACTACGATAAATTACCAGAAAAAGCAATCCATGTTCGTCGCGCAACAGAAGGCGAAACATTAGTGACTTTAGACGGGGAAGAACGCAAACTCGAAAACGAAATCGTGATTACTTCAGGCGGCAAACCAGTCGCATTAGCTGGGGTGATGGGTGGTTTAGACACTGAAATCTCAGACGAGACAACTACAGTTTTATTAGAAGCAGCCCTATTCGATCCTAAAGCGGTTCGTCTTGCTTCACAAAAACATAACTTACGTAGTGAATCAAGTGCTCGTTTTGAAAAAGGCATTAATAAAGCGACTATCGTTCAAGCCGGAAAACGCGCTGCAGCATTGATTGCTAAGCTTGGCGGCGGAACAGTGAAAGAGGAATATGCTTCTGCACAAAGCTATGACTTAGAATTGCCAGTAGTAAGCATCACTCTAGAACGCTTAAATCACGTTTTAGGAACAAGCTTAACACTAGATGAAGTGAAACAAGTATTTGCACAATTAGAATATCCAACAACTGTAGAAGGAACACGTTTCGACGTGACAATTCCTGCATGGAGATTTGATATTTCTATCGAAGCAGACTTAGTAGAAGAAGTGGGACGTATTTACGGATACGACAAGATTCCTGCGACATTACCAACAACTGAAAGTACAGTGGGTGGCTTAACAGACAAACAACGCTTCATCCGTTACACTCGTCAATTCATGCAAGGGGCTGGACTTTCACAAGCGTACACTTACGCATTAACAACTCCAGAGAAATCAAAATGGTTTACGAAGAAAGACGCAACAAGCGTGCGTTTAAGCTGGCCAATGAGTGAAGATCGTAGCGAATTACGTCAATCACTATTACCAAGTTTATTAGAAGCTGTTCAATACAATGTGGCTCGTTCACAAAACAACGTGAAATTATTCGAAGCAGGCCGTGTGTTCAAGTTAGGAACTGCTGGAAGTGAAGATTTCATCGAGAACGAAGTCATTGCGGGTATTTTAACAGGAGACGTAACGAGTGCGAACTGGAACCATAAAGCAGAGAAAGTGGATTTCTATGTGGTCAAAGGAATTCTAGAAGAGTACTTCGCGCAACTTGACTGCTTAGACCGTGTCCGCTTTGAACCTTTAACAGACATCGAAGAATTACACCCAGGACAAACAGCACGCATTCTTTTAGACGGCGAAGCGATTGGTTTAATCGGTAAAGTTCATCCAACGGTTCAAAAAGCATTAGACTTACAAGACACATTCGTCTTCGAGTTAGATGTGGAATCATTACTTGAAGCGAACTTACAAGAAGCGGTGATTCAATCGGTTGCGAAATATCCAAGCATGACACGCGATATCGCTATCTTAGCACCAACTTCATTAACACATGCTGAGCTAGTAGATGTGATCCGTGCAAATGCAGGTGAGTTCTTATCAAAAGTAACGTTATTCGACGTTTATAAAGGGGAACACGTGCCAGAAGGATTCCAATCATTAGCGTATTCATTATTGTTTGTGAACCGCAATGCGACGCTGGAAGAGGACGTTATTAAGTCCGCCATGACTCGCGTAGAAGAAGCATTAGTTGCTTTAGAAAATGTATCTATTCGATAAAATAAAGTAAGTACGAAGATTATTTTATGTAGTACTATAAAAACTTAGATTACCTTCGGTTATCTTCATAATAACAACAATAGCTGTACCGGACTGAGCCTTGCGTCTCAGTTCCTATCAAGCCTCAAACGGATGCTAGGAAATGAATTTCTAGCATCCGTAATTCGCATTGATTACACTCGTTATTATTGCCACTACAGAATCCAATCGACCTTCATTTGAGTCATCTCTATTTTAAAAGCAGCAGAACAGTGAATGGCTATCGGGTGAAATTGACTGTCACTTTCTCAAAGTAACAGACTATCTTGATTGTGTTTCCATAAAAGACGAAGGCACTTTGGGTTATAGTAAAGATACCTGCGACTAACAAGCAATGTGAATAAGAGCGGGTTAAAGTTTTCAACTTTTACCCGCTCTTTGAAGCTTGCTAGGATTGAGACCTAAGGCTCAACCCGGTGTAGCAGTTATCATAACTATTACGAACCAAAGGTTCTTGAGTATTTTAATAGTGCACTTAATAAGTAAATTCAATGCACAAAAAAAGCCCCTTGAGAAATTCTCAAAG
>CALHVK010000109.1 GCA_938039195.1 uncultured Carnobacteriaceae bacterium | reverse complement strand
AGTTCCTTAGAAATGATTATTCTTATGCACTAAAAAATAAATGATTACGTAGGAACTTCGAGTTTCTATAATCGCAGTGGTGGGGAATCGTATTAAATGCGAATTAGTAGGAGTTAGGAATTTATTCCTTACTCCTACTTTGAGGCTTTAAAGGTGAGAGACTCGTAGAGGCTCGAACCGGTACCCCACTACAGCGATTATTACAGAAACCGAAGGTTCCGCAGTAATCATTAAGTATCTTTTAAGCACAAAAAGAGCGCCTCATTTCTGAGGCACCCTGTTAGATGAATTATTTATTCACGTTTTCCCATTGCCAGTTCACAACTTCAGGAATATCTTCCCCGTGTTCACGGATGTAGCTGTGGTGGAATTCCACAGTTTCGTCCATTTTCGCAGCAAATTCGCTAGCTTTGTCGCCGTATACAGCAACTGCAGCGTCTTTAGCAATGTGGAAGCGGTCCATTTCAGATAATACACGCATATCGAATGGAGTTGTGATATCTCCGTTTTCACGGTATCCGTGGATATGAACGTTATGGTTGTGACGATCGAAGAATAAGTCACGAATCATACCTTCATAACCGTGGAAGCAGAATACAACTGGTTTGTCAGTAGTAAATAATTTATCAAATTCTTCATCAGATAAACCACGTGGGTCCACTTTTGGAGAACGTAATTTCAAGATATCTACTACGTTGATGAAGCGAATCTTCAATTCTGGGAATTGTTTGTGCAAGATTGAAATACCTGCTAATGCTTCTAAGTTAGGTTCAGTACCTGCAGCAGCGATCACTACGTCTGGTTCTTCCCCTTCTTTCACTGTTGAAGCCCAATCAATTACTTTGTAACCTTCGCTCACTAATTCTTTAGCTTCTTCTACAGAATAGAATTGTGGACGTGGGTGTTTTGAAGAAACGATTAAGTTAATTTTATCTTCTGAACTTAAAGCTTCAGCCATAACAGCCATCAAGCTGTTTGTATCCGCTGGTAAGTATTCACGAACGAATTCAGGTTTTTTCTCAGCTAAGTGTGTTAATAAACCTGGATCTTGGTGAGTATATCCATTGTGGTCTTGTTGGAACACTGTTGATGTTGCAATCAAGTTTAATGATGGATAGTTTTTACGCCATGGAGCGTGAGTTTTAGATTTACGTAACCATTTGAAGTGTTGAGTGATCATTGAGTCAACTACACGTAAGAATGATTCGTAAGATGCAAAGAATCCGTGACGTCCTGTTAATACATATCCTTCTAAGAAACCTTCAGCTTGGTGTTCTGATAATTGAGAGTCGATGACACGACCAACTGGTGAAATCCATTCATCATAGCTTTCATCACGACGGCCAACCCATTGACGGTTTGTTGCTTTAAAGACTTCGTTTAGACGGTTAGATTTTGTTTCGTCTGGTCCAAAGATACGGAAATTATCTGGGTTTGCTTTTACTAAATCAGCAGCAAATTTACCAAATTCAATCATATCTTGTTTTTGGATAGCACCTGGTGTTGTTGTATCAATTGCATGCTTAGTCCAATCAGTAATTTCCATTGGTTTTACAACCCCAGCGTTAGTGATTGGGTTCATGCTCATACGACGTGGGCCTTTTGGAGAAATTGCAGCAATTTCTTCTACTAATTTACCATTTTCATCGAATAATTCTTCTGGACGGTATGATTTCAACCAGTCTAATAAACTATCGATGTGTTCCATAGATTCTCCAGATACTGGAATTGGAACTTGGTGAGCACGGAATCCACCTTCGATTGGTTCATGGTTCCATTCTTTTGGACCTGTCCAACCTTTAGGAGTACGTACTACTAATACTGGCCAATGTGGCATTGTAGCTTCTTCAGCGCTCTTAGCACGAGCTTCTTTTTGAATGGCTTGAATTTTTTCAATTGCTTCGTCTAATTTAGCAGCCATTAATGGGTGAACTTCTTTAGGATCTGTTCCTTCAACAAAGATTGGATCCCATCCTAAACCGTTGAAGAATTGAGTTAATTCTTCATCAGTACGACGAGCTAAAATAGTTGGGTTGTGGATTTTACCACCGTTTAAGTAAAGAATTGGTAAAACAGCACCATCGTTTACTGGGTTGATGAATGTGTTTGAGAACCAACCAGCTGCTAAAGGACCTGTTTCAGCTTCTCCGTCACCGATAACTGCTGCTGCAATTACGTTTGGATTATCTAAGATGGCACCTGTAGCATGTGATAATGAGTATCCTAATTCTCCACCTTCGTGAATTGAACCAGGAGTTTCTGGAGCAGCGTGAGATGCGATTCCTCCTGGGAATGAGAAGATTTTACATAATTGTTTGAACCCTGCTTCATCTTGAGTGATTTCTGGGTATAACTCAGTGTAAGATCCATCTAAGTAAGAGTTAGAAACCATTACTTGTCCACCGTGACCTGGTCCTTCAATGTAGAACATATCTAAGTCATATTTATTAATAGCACGGTTTAAGTGCGCATAAATGAAGTTTTGTCCTGCAATTGTTCCCCAGTGGCCGATTGGATGAAGTTTAACGTCTTCTTTTTGGATTGGACGACGTAAAAGTGGGTTATCTTTTAAGTACATTTGAGCTACTGAGATGTAGTTCGCTGCACGCCACCAAGCATCTACCTTTGCTAAGTATTCTGGTGTATCAAATTGTGTCATGTGTGTTTGTCTTCCCTTCTTGTTTTTGGTATCTAAAGAAATTCGAAACGGTGATTCAAAAATCCTTCCTTTTTTAACCGTCAAGTATTTACCATACCCATATACGGCTGTCAAGAAAAATCATGTAAACCTTCACATTATTACTCGTTTTCTATTTTCTTTAGGAAATATTCCCGTTTTCAGACCGTTTTATAATGACTCTGAAACGTTCATAACCACATTTATTTGACTATTTCAACTCGATTTTTGATCATTTTCAACATCGAGTATTCCATTTTACCATTTTTTATGTTCATTCCGCAATAAATCGTTCATAAAAAGTCAGATAGGATCAAAAAAACCGAGGCGGAATTCCTCGGTTTTTCTATCTCAATAAGGCTTGTACAGATTTTTATTGAAAATATTGTAGAAATTCTCCGTATCCCTCTTCTTCCAGCTCAGCCACTGGGATGAAACGAAGAGATGCAGAATTGATGCAATAACGTAGTCCACCTAATTCTTTTGGGCCATCTTCAAAGACGTGTCCTAAATGCGAATCTGCTTGACCACTTCTCACTTCTGTTCGCTTACGGTTTAATTTGTAATCTTCTTTTTCTGTTAGCGTTGTATTTTCAATTGGTTTTGAAAATGATGGCCAGCCGCAACCTGCATCAAACTTATCTTTTGAACTGAAGAGTGGTTCCCCGCTGACAATATCGACATAAATTCCTTCTTCATAGAAATCATCATATTCTCCAGAAAATGGTCGCTCAGTGGCTTCATTTTGAGTCACTTCATATTGAATTTCTGTTAAACGTTTTTTTAGTTCTTCTTTTGAAAACTCCATCGTGGTTTCTCCTATTCAAATTGTTGTCGTTTTGACTGATGTGGATCTTGAATTCTCTTGAAGAGATGTTCCAAGTCCTTATTCGTTAAATGAACGAGTACGGGTCTTCCGTGCGGACAGTTATAAGGATTGTTACATTTGGCTAAATCAACTAATAACTGACGTGCTTCCCATTCACTTAAGTGGTGGTTTGCCTTAATCGAGCCTTTACAGCTCATCATAATGGCTGTCGCTTCTCTTAATTTGGCAACCGTAATCTTCTCGTCGGCCAAGATAAAGTCGATAATTTCTTCGATAATCGCCTTTTCTTGTCCCTTCTTAATCCACGCTGGATGCGATTGAATTTGGAACGTATTTTGCCCAAATGGCTCCATCTCGATTCCAAATTCCTCCACAAGAGATAATCGTTCTTCCAACTTCACGCTGTCCTTCTTCGAGAACTCTAGCAAAATTGGGACCATTAATGGTTGACTGACACGGCCTACTTGACCAATCTCCACCTTGAACTGCTCATACTTGATTCGTTCTTGAGCGGCATGTTGGTCAATCATATATAAGCCTTTTTCGTTTTGTGCAAATAAGTAAGTTCCATGCATTTGTCCAAAATAATGTAATTCTGGGAATTCTTTTTCGAATGGTTGAGAGTCGATTTTCTCCGCCAATTTCAAATAGTCTGCATGGTCATCATGGCTATCCACGAATTCTTCTTGAACGACCGGTTCAACGGTGTGACTTGCTTTAGAAGGCGCATCATCGTTTGATAGAACTTCGACTTCTTCTCTTACCTTTTCAGTAAACGAAGGCGTTTCTATGTGACTAGACTCCACAACTGGTGTCTTCAATTGCCACTCCAATGTTTGTTGGACTGGTTTTGGAGCCTCTACGCGATCAACTTTACGTTTGAAGGACAAGTCTTCAATCGATTCAGGAATGCGTTGTACGCCCTGTATCGCCTCTCTAATCGCCTTTTGAATCACTTGTGAGAGTTCTTGCTCTTTACTGATTCGCACTTCTTGTTTCGTTGGATGGACGTTCACATCGACAAGTTGCACATCCATTTCAATCGAAATAATTGTAATTGGGAATCGTCCCACCATCAATGTCGAGCCGTATCCTAATGTAATGGCCTTAGCAATCGCCATATTGCGGATTGGGCGTCCATTAATGAAAATCGATAAGTAATTGCGGTTCGACCTTGTAAGTTCTGGCAGAGACGTATATCCAGATACTTTGAAATCTTCGTCTTCCCCATAAAATGGTAACATCTTACGCGCATTTACGGGTCCAATATTTCCAGCGACTGCTTGCAGCAAATCCCCTTTCCCAGAGGTTTGTAACAACAGATTGCCATCATTTTTTAACACAAAGGCAATTTCTGGGTGACTAAGAGACGCCTTACTCACCACATCGGTAATATGCGCTAATTCCGTTTGCAAGGTACGAACGAATTTCAACCGGGCTGGTGTGTTATAAAACAAATCTTCAACAAGGAAAGTCGTTCCTTTTAATGGCGGAACGGTCTTCTCTTCTTTGATTTCACCAGACTCAATCTTTAACTCTACACCGCTATCTTCTCCTGTTGAAGTCGTTAGCGTCACTTTCGATACAGCTGTAATACTCGCCAAGGCTTCACCACGGAACCCGAGTGTACGAATTCGAAAGAGTTGTTCCGGCGAATAGAGTTTACTCGTTGTATGACGTTTAATCGACATACGAGCGTCCTCTTTCGTCATCCCGATTCCATTATCTTGAATGCGAATTTTGCGAAGTCCACTCTCTTCGATTTCAATCTCGATACGCGTACTCTTAGCATCAATCGCATTTTCGAGTAATTCTTTCACCACAGAAGAAGGCCGTTCGATGACTTCCCCTGCTGCAATTTGGTTTGTCAGTAATGTACTTAATTCTTTAATTGTTCCCATACACTACTCACCCTTTTCCATTTGTTGCCATTTATACAAGATGTTCATTGCATCCATTGGCGTCATACTCATTAAGTTTAATCCTTTAAGCTCGTGAACCCATTCAGGCATGCTTTCTGTTTCTTCTTCAAAGAGCGATACTTGTTCCACAAAAGTACTATTTTCATTCGCGGCCCCTTTTGCTTCTAAATGATTTAAAATCGTACTCGCATTTTTTAATAGCTCGCTTGGAAGTCCAGCAAGTTTGGCTACATGAATTCCGTAGCTCTTATCGGCAGGTCCTTCTAATACTTTATGCAAGAAGACCACTTCGCCATTTTCTTCAACGGCTCCTACATGCACATTTCGTAAATCTGCATATTTCTCACTGAGTCGTGTTAACTCGTGATAGTGCGTTGAGAATAATACTTTGGCTGTTAAATGCTCATGAATATACGTGATGATCGCTTCCGCAAGCGCCATTCCATCATACGTAGCCGTTCCACGTCCGATTTCGTCAAACAATAACAAGCTTGTTTCGTCTGCGTTACGTAAGGCGTGGTTTGTCTCCATCATCTCTACCATGAACGTACTTTGGCCAGAAATTAAATCATCGGCTGCCCCAATACGGGTAAAGATTTTCGTGAAGACTGGAATCGTTGCACTCTTGGCAGGTACAAAACATCCGATTTGCGCTAGGATGACGCAGAGTGCTAACTGTCTCATGTACGTTGATTTACCAGACATATTTGGCCCTGTAATAAGAAGAATGTGTTCTTCTGGACTCATTGAAATGCTATTTGGCACATACGTTGATTGTCCCATGACCTTTTCAACGACCGGATGGCGCCCATCCTCAATCCAAAGTCTACGATTCTTCATCGAAATGGTAGGCTTCACTAAGTGATAACGTTCGCTCACCACACTAAAGGCTTGTAAGACGTCGATAGTTGCGACTGTTTTTGCCAATTCTTGTAACTGGGCGGTATAGTGTTTCACCTGTTCACGCACTTCTACGAATAATTGATATTCAAGAGCACTTGATTTTTCTTCCGCTTCTAAAATCAGCGTTTCTTTTTCTTTTAATTCAGGCGTAATAAAACGTTCCGCATTCGCCAGCGTTTGTTTACGCTCATAACGACTGCTATCAAGTTTTGATAGATTTGATTTGGTCACTTCGATATAGTATCCAAACACCTTATTGAAACTAATCTTCAATGAACTGATTCCTGTTTGCTCACGTTCTTGTTGTTGGAGTTGTGCAATCCATTCTTTTCCATGTTTCATCGTATCCCGGTACGTATCCAAAGTAGCGTTGTAGCCTGAACGGATAATATTTCCATCTGAAATCGTCAGAGGTGCATCCTCATCGATGGCACGGTCGATTAAATCGTATAACTCCGGAATGTCGAATAAGTTTTCTCCAAGTTCACTCCATTCCTTGGAGTCCAAGCTATCGACAATCGATTTAAAGATTGGCACTTGTCCAAGTGTTTGTTTGAGTTGTAAGAGGTCACGCGCATTGGCAGTTCCAAATGACACTTTCCCAACAATACGTTCTAAGTCGTACACACGTTTCAATGTTTCAATAAAGTCTGTACGTTCAAAGTAATGTTGGTTCAATGTTTCCACAAGCGCATGGCGTTTTTGAATCGCTCCTTCTAATACAAGTGGTTTTTCAAGCCATTGTTTAAGGAGTCGTCCACCCATGGCTGTTTGTGTCTCATCTAAAAACCAGAACAGCGAGCCATGTTTTTGGTTGGCACGAATAGTTGTTGTTAACTCTAAGTTACGCTTTGTTTCGTAATTCATCGCTAGATAGAATTCACTTTGGTACGCTTGGGCCTTTTGTAAGTGCGAGAAGCTTCTCTTTTGAGTGAGTTTCAAGTAGCTTAATAGATTTTGTACGCATCGAATAGATGCCTCATCTTCTAATTCTGAGACTAAGTCTGCGCAGTCTTCTCTATCAATTTGGTCTTTTTCAATCGTTGAAATCAAGATTTGCATGCTTGTAAAGAGATGGCGAAGTTCTTCTGTCACATCGCTTTCTACAAGAACGACTTCACGACACATCAAGCTTGAGCATTCGCTACGCACTTCTTCTAAGTTCGCAAGTTGTGTCACTTTCAATTCCCCTGTGGACACATCCACATACGAAAGTGCGAATCGTTTCCCAACAAGCGGTAAAATCGACACTAAATAATGGTTTTGATTTTGCGCTTGGTATTCTGTATACGTTCCTGGCGTCAAGACTTGAACAACGTCTCGTTTCACCATTCCCTTTGTCAGCTTAGGATCTTCCAACTGCTCACAAATGGCTACTTTCTTTCCAAGTTCAATCAGCGTTTTAATATATTCTTTTGCGGCATGATGAGGAACCCCACACATTGGAATTGGGTCCTCTGCATTTTTATTTCGACTGGTTAGTGTAATTTCGAGAAGTCGTGCTGCTTCAATCGCATCATCATAAAACAATTCATAGAAATCACCTAGTCGATAGAACAATAAGCAATCCGGATACTTTTCTTTAATCGAAAAATACTGTTGCATCATCGGTGTGTGTTTCGTTTTTTGTGGCATTTCTGACTCTCTTTCTAATCTTTTTATTCAAAAAATGGTGCATCTGGAGTAATGCGAATCGGTTGAATCGATTTCGCCTTCCCCGTTTTATCATCAATATCAATTAAACAAGCACTGAGCTGGCCTTCATCGTCTTCGGCCACTTCAAATCGTGCCGGTAATTGGTTGAGGAATTTCGTAATAATAATATCGCGCTCCATTCCGAGAATTCCGTTATACGGACCGGTCATCCCCACATCACAGAGAAAGGCTGTCCCTTGTGGAAGAACGCGTGCGTCGTTTGTAGGTACATGCGTATGTGTTCCAACGACAGCAGATACTTTTCCATCCAAGTACCAAGACAAGGCTTGTTTCTCACTCGTTACTTCGGCATGGAAGTCGACAAAGATAATCGGTGTTCTCTTTCTAGCTTCTTCAACTGCCTCAGTGATTTTGGCAAACGGATCGTCCAATGCATTCATAAAGATGCGGCCTTGTAAGTTAATGACGGCCACTTCTTTATCGTTACATTTTACATATACGATTCCTTTTCCTGGAACGCCTGTTGGATAGTTCAGCGGTCGTACCATTTTTGTGGCATCTTCTATGAAATCAAAAATCGCTTTGTTATCAAAGGCATGATTCCCAAGCGTTACAACGTCTGCACCAGCCTGCAATAACTCTTTATAAATCTTCTCCGTAATTCCTTTTCCATGGGCAGCATTTTCCCCATTAATCACGGTGATTTGTGGTTTATATTTTTTCTTTAATTTTGGAACATATTGTGCGACCATCTCTCTTCCAAGAGAACCAACAACATCGCCAACAAATAATAATTTCATAAGAGTGCCTCTTTCTAAATCAATGTAGCTCTATTTTACCATAAAACAAGGCTAGAAAATACCTAGATACAACTCTAGACTAGGTCATTCCATTAACAGATAGGTAAACTAATTGTAAATGCCTGTTTTAATTCTTTCATACATTCTCCTAAAAACAAAAAAAGATTGAAAGCCTGATAGAACCAGACCTTCAATCTCTTATTTTAACCTATTTTTATAAAGATTTAAATGTATTCACTACATTTTCTACAGTGAATCCTAATGTTTCCATTACTTTATTTCCGTTACCAGATAAACCGAAGCGGTCGATTGTAACAGTAGCTCCATCAAGACCAACGTATTGTCCCCATCCGAAACTTGCGCCCATTTCAACGGCTACACGTTTACGAACATCACTTGGTAATACTGCTTCACGGTACTCTTTTGGTTGTTCTTCGAATAGGTTCATCGATGGCATTGAAACAACAGACACATCAATTCCTTCTTCAGCAAGAACTTTTTGCGCTTCGATGGCAAGAGCCACTTCAGAACCTGTTGCAATCAAGATACCTTCTGGAGTATCGCATTTTTGTGGGCTAACCACATATGCCCCACGTTTCACACCTTCATAAGCTAATTCTTTTGAATGTTCAAGAACTGGTAAGTTTTGACGTGAGAAAACGAGTACTGTTGGACGGTCTTTTGCTTCTACAGCTACTTTCCATGCAGCAGATACTTCATTTCCATCAGCAGGACGAATCACATTTAAGTTTGGAGTCGCACGGAACGCTGCTAATTGTTCGATTGGTTCATGCGTTGGTCCGTCTTCCCCTACCGCGATTGAATCATGTGTATACACATAAATTGCTGGTAAATGAGAGATTGCCGCAACACGCATTGCTGCTTTTAAGTAATCTGCGAATACGAAGAATGTACCGCCATAAACACGATTACCACCATGTAGGAGCATACCGTTCATGGCTG
The DNA here is from genome assembly GCA_938039195.1 of uncultured Carnobacteriaceae bacterium. Classification (GTDB taxonomy): domain Bacteria; phylum Bacillota; class Bacilli; order Lactobacillales; family Aerococcaceae; genus Granulicatella. The sequence continues at coordinate 6,410 of CALHVK010000109.1, read as the reverse complement.
CACCCATCGCAAATTCACGAACCCCAAACCAGATATTTCTTCCAGCGTAATTTTCATGTGAGAAGTCTGTATCTGCTTTGTTCATTGTGTTGTTTGATGAAGAAAGGTCCGCAGATCCCCCCCAGAAGAATGGGATATGTTTTCCTAATTCTTGAATTGCAGCTTGACTTGTCACACGAGAAGCCATTGCTGGGCTACCAAATTCATATGAAGGTAATACTTCTTTCAAGTCTACATGAATCTTTTCTGCAAAGCTGTCTTCGAATTCTTTTGCAAGTTCTGGATAAGCTTGTTGATAGCCTTCGAATAAAGTTTTCCATTCGTTATAGTCATTTTCACCAGTTTGCACTAATAATTTATCGAAACGATGTTGTACTTCTTCAGGCACTTCAAATGGACCATATTCCCATCCGTAGTTTGCTTTTGCTTCTGCAATGCCGTCAGGTCCTAAAGGAGCCCCGTGAACTTTATTTGTTCCTTGGTTTGGAGCACCGTAACCAATAACAGTTTTTACTTCGATAATCGTTGGTTTTTCTTTTTGGCATTGTGCTTCTTCGATAGCTTCAGCGATTTCGTCTAAATCATTTCCATCTTCAACATGAATATAGTTCCAACCTAATCCTTTGAAGCGTTTCTTCACATCTTCAGTGAACACTTTATTTAAAGGACCATCTAAACAGATATCGTTTGAATCATATAACACGATTAATTTGTTTAATTTCAATGTTCCTGCAAGAGAGGCTGCTTCGTAAGAAATACCTTCCATTAAGTCCCCGTCACCACATAATACATAAGTGTGGTGGTCAACGACTGGGTAGCCTTCACGATTGAATTTTGCAGCAAGATGCGCTTCAGCCATAGCCATCCCAACCGCATTTGCAAACCCTTGTCCAAGAGGACCCGTTGTTGCATCTACCCCATCCGTATCATGTACTTCTGGGTGTCCAGGTGTTTTACTTCCAAGTTGGCGGAAGTTCTTCACATCTTCAATCGATAAGTCATATCCTGATAAATGTAATAAAGCATATAACATTGCAGATCCATGACCTGCTGATAATACAAAGCGATCGCGATCCACCCAATTAGAACGTTTTGGGTTTACTTTTAAATATTTAGACCAAAGTACATAGGCCATAGGGGCTGCACCCATTGGAAGACCAGGGTGTCCTGAATTTGCAGCTTGAATGGCATCCATACTCAATGTACGAATCGTATTCACTGCTAGTTGATCGGTTTTATCAAACATACAATCACTCCTTAAAATTTGTTTTCCGTACTGGAACTTACTCTTCTATTTTACTAAGCTATTGGGCCTTTTGCAACCGTTATTTTTATGATAAATAAAAGATAGTAACCCCTTGCAAACACCATATTTCTTTCATGAATTCAGCATATTTGGCAAAATAAAAAGGCTGAAATATTCAGCCTTCTCACCTCTATTCTGCGTCTCGGTTATGCAATCCTTTTTCCTTTTGGATTGCTTTTAGTTTGTCAGGAGTAACGTCATTGCCCTCATTATCGACTACTTTTAGCCCCTCGATATGATTACGCATGCCTCCACGAAAAGCTTCTAAATACTCTTGGCGCAAGAGTTGTTGTTCCTTTTCTTCCGTTGGAGTGAGTTTTCCTTCTTTTTTCTTTCTTGCTAATTCATTAATACGATTAATCTTTTCTGGTGATAACATGTTTGTCATTCCTTTCCTTCGTTTCGTCTCCTAGTGTATCACGAGACAAAACTTTTTCATAAAAATATGACTAACATGCGAACATTTGTTTGATTTCTGTTTGCAAAGTGTGTTACACTAGTCTCAAAGAAGGAGATGTTCCGATGACAAATTTAAAAGATTCTAGACAATTAGATGTATTACAATTTATTTATAAAGAAGTTCAAGAGCACGGTTATCCGCCAACAGTGCGTGAAATTTGTAACGCCGTTCAGCTTTCTTCGACTTCAACCGTTCATGGTCACTTATCAAGACTTGAGAAAAACGGCTTAATTCAACGTGACCCAAGTAAGCCACGTGCCATTGAATTAACGATGGCCGGTCTAAAAGCAATTGGCGCTAAATCAACAGCCATTCCAATGCTTGGTGTGGTTACAGCCGGTGAACCAATTCTTGCTGTAGAAGAAGCAAGTGACTTCTTCCCAATCCCACCAGAATTACAAAACGATGCAGATGATTTATTCATGCTTCGTATTAAAGGAGACAGTATGATTAATGCTGGTATCTTTGATGGCGATTCTGTCATTGTCCGTAAACAATCAACTGCCTCAAACGGTGAAATCGTCATTGCGATGACCGAAGAAGACACTGCAACTTGTAAGAGATTCTATCTCGAAAGCGACCATGTACGCCTAGAGCCAGAAAATGACACGATGGACCCTATCATCTTACCGAACTGTACGATTTTAGGGAAAGTCGTTAGCTTATATCGCAGTCGTATTTTCTAAACCAAACGAAAACCTCCGCTCAAGTTTGAGCGGAGGTTATTTTGATTTCATTACGCTTTTAACGTTACTTTCCCTACTTCTGCTTTTCCTGAAACCATTCCTTCTGTTGCAATCGAAATGGATTCTACTTTATCCATATTCGTAAACAGAACCATCATCGCAGTATCTTTACCGGCTTCTTTTAACGCTTCTAGGTCCACTGTAGATAACACTGTATGTTCATCCACCTTTTGACCAACCGTTACTGTCGTGTCAAAAGGTCCGCCTTTCAATTCAACAGTATCAATCCCCATATGAACGAGTACTTCTAATCCGCCAGTAGTTTGAATGCCTACAGCGTGAAGTGTTGGAAAGACATTCACTACTTCCCCTTTCACGGGAGAAGTAATCACACCACTTGAAGGAATGACTGCAAACCCATCCCCCATCATTTTACCTGCAAACACTGGATCGTTCACTGTAGTAATGGGAACAATTTCTCCACCTGCCAGTGCAAATACTGGTACTTCTTTTTCTACTTGATTCTTTTTAAAAAATCCAAACATTTTATCGTCTCCTTATTCTGGTTGAATGGCATGTAATGTATTTGAGAAAATCGAGCGTTTGCGTTCCTTATCGATTTCCTTGTAGTAACTATATAAAATATCGACAATGACAAGAACTGGGAATTGCGGTGTAATGGTCGTTCCTTGCTCTAAGGCATTCTTCATCGCGATGAGCACTAACTCGTCACAATCCTGTTGCAACTCTTCGCTCTTCTTAGAGGTAATAAGAACCGTTTTTGCTCCTTGAAGCTTAGCGATATTCACGGCATTCACAACACTTTCGTTGGCCGATACCGTTATTCCAATCACAAGGCAATCTTCATCGACTAATACGCGGTTCATGAGCATTGTATGTAAATCCGTAATCGCCTCACAAATCATCCCGAGTCGCATAAACCTAAACTTCATCTCTAAGGCTGCTAACCCGGAGCTTCCTTGCCCGTAGATATACACGCGCTTAGCCTTGCTGAGCATGTCACACACATGAATCAGCTGTGCTTCATTGATGAGGGAGAAGGATTTCGTTAAGAGGTCTGCATAATCGTCTAACACAATTTTGGTTAAATCATTATGCAAGTTTGTCTCTTCTTGCTTCCCCTTTTGATAATCATAAATGAACTGCCGATATCCTTTATAGCCACACTTTTGAGCAAAGCGTGTTAAGGATGGAATCGATACAAATAATCTCTTGGATACTTCCTGTGCGGATAACGATTCATTTTCTGGAATCACACCCAAGAAATATTTCGCAATCGTTTTTTCAATCGGCGTCAACGTATCATAAATCGATTCAATCATCGGCGCTACTTTTTTCTCAAATGACAACATCTGCTTTTCCCCTTTGCATTGTTACCTTCATTATAGCACAGGTTTCTAAAAAGATTTTGCCTTTTTTCAAAAAATAAAAGATGGACCGATTTTTACAACCAGTCCATCTACAAAGGTGTTTTAACTGACTAGTCGTCTACACCTAAAATTTCATTAATATTGTTCTTATAAAGAATTGCTTTCGCACCGTAAATGGCTTGAATACCACCTTTTACTTCAAGAACATCTACCGCACCGATGTCTTTCAACGTTTGTTTATTAACTTTATCAACCTCTTTAACAGAAACACGTAGACGAGTGATACAAGCATCCACGTCTTCAATATTTTCTGCTCCACCTAAAGCTTCGATAATACGAACGCTGTCTTGTTTCAAGCTGTCACGTGTTTCAACAACTGGTTTGTCATCTAATTCTAAAGAATCTTCAAGACGACCAGGAGTTGCTACGTTAAATTGAGTGATGAACCATCTGAATACTACATAGTATAGACCACTCCAGATTAAACCGAATGGAATTTGTAATAACCAGTTTGTCTTATCGTTACCTTGTAATACCCCGAATAATGTGAAGTCAATCACCCCACCAGAGAATGTATTACCGATTGAGATATTCAAAATATCTGCAATGAAGAAACTTACCCCATCAAGGAATGCGTGAACAACATATAATACTGGACTTACGAATAAGAACATGAACTCGATTGGTTCTGTAATCCCTGTAATGAATGAAGTTAATGCAACCCCTAAGAATAAACCTGCATATTTTTTACGACGATCTTTTGGTACACAGTGATACATTGCTAAGCAGGCAGCTGGAAGACCGAACATCATTGTTGAGAAACGACCAGCGAAGAAACGAGTTCCTTCAGTAAATAAACCTACGTGGTTAGGATCTGCCAATTGAGCAAAGAAGATTTTTTGAGCCCCTGCAATTGTTTGACCAGCTACAACTTCAACTCCACCTAATTCTGTATACCAGAACATTGGATAAATCATATGGTGTAATCCGACTGCACCACATAAACGCATTAAGAATCCATATAAGAATGTACCAATAGGACCTGCTTGTGAGATATATCCACCAGTTGAAACTAATAATTGTTGGAATGGTGGCCATACTACGAAGAAGATAGCTCCAATAAAGATAGATGCAAATGAAGTTACGATTGGTACAAAACGGCTACCACCAAAGAATCCTAATACTTGTGGCAACTGAATGTTGTTATAACGGTTATGCAACCAAACTGTAATTGCACCTACCACGAGAGCACCAATAACCCCAGTATCAATTGAAGCATCTTTACCCATGTATAATCCTACAAGAGCTTTGATAGTTGCTGTCATTACTAAGTAACCAGTTACCCCAGCAAGCGCTGCAGTCCCTTTGTCACGTTTTGCTAAACCAATACATAAGCCCACACAGAGAAGAAGTGAAAGGTTTGCAAAGATAACTTCCCCTGCTTGGCTCATTACTTTAAAGATGGCTTGTAATACGTCATTATTTAATACAGGATATGTGGCTACTGTTACCGGGTTGGATAAAGCTCCACCAATCCCTAATAACAAACCTGCTGCCGGTAAAATGGCAATCGGCAACATAAAGGCCTTCCCAATTTTTTTGTAAAAATTTAAACATGTGGTTTTCCCCCTTAAACTTTAAATCAGTGATGTTTAATCTTTTTCTACTTGTTGAATGGCATCAACAAATTTTTTCGTGATGAGTTGTGGACGAGTAATCGCTGAACCGACAACGACACTATACGCGCCTAACTCAAGCACACGTTTTACCTTTTCAGGTGTATCGATATTGCCTTCTGCAATAAGTGGATGTTTGATTTGTTCTAGAACTGTTCTCAAGATTTCAAAGTCATTTTCTTCAATTTTGTCACCTTTACTTTGTTTTGTATATCCTACTAAAGTACTTCCGATAAAATCAAAACCGAGTTCATCAGCATGAATCATTTCTTCTACTGTTGAACAGTCTGCCATCAGTAATTGTTCTGGATATTTCGCTCTGATTTCATGGTAGAAATCATCAAGCGTTTGTCCATTTGGACGAGTAGATGTAGTGGCATCCAGAGCAATAATCTCTGGTTTCACCGTCATCAATTCGTCAATTTCCTTCATCGTAGCGGTAATAAAGACGTCGGCATCTTCATAATCACGTTTAATAATTCCAATAACTGGTAAATCGACAGCCTCTTTAATCGCTTTGATGTCAATTACTGAATTGGCACGAATTCCTTTCGCTCCTCCTTCCTGTGCAGCAACTGCCATACGAGCCATAATATAATCACTATGTAATGGTTCATGCGGCAATGCTTGGCATGATACAATTAATTGACCTTGTAATCTCATAAACAGCCTCCTTCTATTTTAGTAAAACCCTTACATTTTTAGTATACCTACCTTAGAAAACATTTTCAATATTACGATTATTTTTAGTAACTACTTTCAGGATAAGGTAGAAAATACGACTCCATCCATCCTTTATAGAAATTACGGTTCTATAATTTTTAGGGTTGATGGATATTTTCCACCAACCCTATTTTAGTGTATACAAAAAGGCCAACATCCATTATATTA
>CALHVK010000108.1 GCA_938039195.1 uncultured Carnobacteriaceae bacterium | reverse complement strand
TTCTATAAAGTAAACTAATAGAATACAAGAGGTTGGCGCGAGTGCCAACCTTTCTTTATGTTATGCGTTTATTTTTCTTCTTGAAAGTGACTACTCCACTAAGTCCTAGAGCTGCTAGCCCAAGCAGTGTTGTAGGGATTTCTGCAACTCCTGTTTTTGGGAGTTTCTGTTGGTGTCACTGCCTTTTCTAAATACACATAGTAGTCAAATCATGGTGAATAAGGATTATTTGAGAACACAGCATTTGGATTAAATGAAAATCCTACTGCACTGTCAGAGACTGCATTGCTTATTTGTCGAAGTTATCATGACTACCCCCCAAAAAAGTCCTTCGTAATTTAATAAATACAGAGAGCTATTTTCACTTAAAAGCCCTTGAAAATCTCAACTGCTTGCCCAATTGTTAGAGATAATTTTTCCACTTGTCGTGTTGAATAATGGCAAAGTTACGGGGAAAGGTTGTAAATTTTGTAAAAAACCTTGTAATATGTAAATAGTAGGAGTATAATATATATGTAATACAACAATCTGTTTGAAGGAGGTCTAACAATGATTAGACAAACTAAGAAACTGTTTCTTGGTCTGCTCTCTCTTGGCGCAGTTTTCGTGATTGCTGGATGTGGACAGAACCAAGCTTCAGACCAAAATGCCAATAACGCGCAACAAGCGCAAGCACAACAAGAACAAAAAGATCCAAATAATATTGCTGGTGAATGGGAATCCGTATTTGAGCTCGAATCGATTCAAACAGCTTTTTCCCCATTTGATATGAACTCTTATACTTTTAAAAAATTCATTGAAGCCTTTAAAGACTTCAAGATGAAATTGTCAGTCGATGGTACAAACGCAAAGCTAAGCTATCAATATGACTCGAAGAAATTTGCAAAAGCTTACTACGCGATTTCTAAGGATAAGGAAAAAATGACGGAAGAAGCATTCATAAGTCGTTATGTTAATGGACTAGAAGATTTTGTCAAAAACTTCAAAAAATATAAAGTGACAATCGATACTTCAACAGGAACTTTAAGCTACGAGGCTACAGGAACTATTGACGAAAAAGCAAAGACTGTCACATTTGACGAAGGGCTCATCATTCTTGACTCTTTCCCATTAACAACAGCGGATAAAGATCACAGATTCGATCCAGCAACTTACAACTATGAAGTAAAAGACGGCATCTTGACTATCTACGCCGATATGAAGACGAAGGACAATCTTCCTGTTCATTTTGAACTGAACTTCAAACGCGTACCAAGTGCAGAAAAGAAATAGAAAGGAGACGCGACCATGTTTAAACAATACTTAAAACCATTATTCATTGCTGGCTGCTCTCTTTTAATGCTTGCCGGCTGCGGAAATCAAACTGCTACAACGACAACTACAACAACTGCTCCTTCCAATCCACTGGAAGGAAAATGGGAACAAATCGACTTCAGAAGTACACTCGAACGTGGTATAGGATATCTGGATTATCTAAATTCAGAAGAAATTCCACGCCGACTCATTTACTCTGATGCCTTCAAAGACGTGATACCAACACTAACAATTACAGGAAATTCTGCAGTATACGATCTTACAGCAACAACCAATGTGGCTATCGGCAACTTCTATGACTACGCGAAGGCTCATAAGTTAACAGGTGTCGAAGGAACCAAAGAACAATATATTAAAAATCAGTATGACGCTTTGAAAAAGAACCTGGAAATTTATAACAAAAATAAACTCCCCCTCAGCTTTGAGTACAATGATGAAAAATATGAAATCCATCAAACCTTAAAAGAGATTACCATTAACGAGAGTGCCGGTACGTTTGAATTCAAGAACGCGCCAATGTTCATTGATTTAGTAACATTCTCTGGTGAGAAATTCGTAAGACCAGTGACCTATAAATATACCCTTGAAGATGGAATATTAACACTGTCACTCGAAAAAAAACAAGACCTTGGCAATGGAGAGTCGGTTATTCTTTACTACACAATGCGTTTCAAAAAAGTAGCGGAATAATCTATTTCTTAGCAACGTCAAAATCTAATAATACCTCCACGCCTCTACTATATAAAGAACGTGGAGGTGTTTTTTTATAGCGATTACAATTTTAATGTTAATCGATTCATTTTTTTGTTATAATTCTTTTATAAAAAGTTCAAAATTTGTGTGTGGAGGAATCTTATGGGAAACAAAAAATTATTGTCTACTCTTCTTTTGTCGAGTCTTTTCTTGGTGGCGTGCCAATCACAAAAAGCCCCTGAAGAAACAACATCTGTAGAGACGACAACGGAAACAACGACAACAACCGTTTCAACAACGGTAGAAGTGAAACCTGATTACTCACTGTATGACGGTATCATTTCAAAATATGCAACTGTTACTAAAAATAGTACTGGTAAGTTTGATGAATCAATTAATACGATTGCTTATCTTTTACGAAACAATGATATCTATGCAGGTATCGACTATGCTCTTTACGACTTAGATAAAAACGGTACAGATGAACTCATTATTTCATTTAAACTTGAAAATGGAAATCATATTTTCTTAGATATCTATACGCTAAAAGACGGACAAGTGATTCGTTTAACTTCTCCAGAGGTTAATCTGGCATCTATTGGGGAACGTGTACTATTAAGCCCACTCGTGGATGGTTCTCTGTTGATGTCTACTTCTTCAGGTGGCGGTAAAAATGTTCATATGATTCAGTATAAATTTGATTCTACTGGTACGAAATTAGAACAAGCTTATGAATGGAAAATTGACCGTTCTAAAGGTGAAAAAGAACCAGATGGACTTCAAGATCTAGTTGAGAAGGATAAATTGAATTATCAATCGGTCTATACAAAACCGGAAACGAAGAAAGAAGCTAGCGCTCAAAAAGGAATTAATATTGTCGAAATCCAAAATGGCGACTACTCTAGTTTGTCTGGTACTTGGAAAAATGCACAAGGACATACAATTGTTTTCGATAAAAACGGTCTTGTAAGTGATCATTCTGAAATCTCTACTGCGAAACCTGAAAAAGATGGCACAGTCTTAAGACTTGGTGTTCGTCCTAAAGGAGGCGGCGTTGGTGGATACTTTATTCTTTTGATTCCTGCTGGAGCTGAAGCACCTGAAGTCAATAACGGCAATGGAACAACAAAACCAGCCCAATCTGATAATTCTCGCGACCGACTATATGCTGGTCAAGATTACTCAGGCAAGCCTGAACATTTTTTTTACAAAGTCGATTAAACAAAAGGAATGTAGTAATACTACATTCCTTTTTCCTTATTTTTTTCCCTTTAAAATGGAGGCAGAACAAGAAAATGCTTCTTGTCCAGTCATGTAGTCGCGTTGAAGGCAACCACAAAACCGTTCTCGCAACTTCAAAATGAATGGCTCTAAAAATATACGTTAAAATACAAAAGAATCCTTGGATTTTATAGTAATAAGAATAGCGAGTGTAACCAATGTGAAATAGAAAGAGTTGGAGATTCTCTCCTACTCTTTCTTTGAAGCTTGGTAGGCGTGAGACCAAGGCTCACGCAGGTACAGCTATTCTATTTACTATAAACAAATCCAAAGGATTCTGAAGGATTTTAACAAATCCCATTATTTATTTTTTTAATAACCCTTCATTTTGTAAGAAGTTGCGAGCAACTATTTCAGCAGACTTTCCTTCTACTCCCACTTCATAGTTCATACGACTCATCTGTTCCGCCGTAATCTTTCCAGCCAACACATTAAGTACCCCTTCCAATTCCGGATGTTGTTTCAACAACGCCTCCTTCATTAATGGTGCGCCTTGGTACGGTGGGAATAATTGTCTGTCGTCTTCCAACACCACCAAGTCATAACGCGTGATTTCTGCGTCCGTAGAATACGCATCGGTGATTTGAATGTCTCCCGATTGAATCGCTTGGTAACGTAGGCTTGGTTCCATCGTTGCGACGTTTAAGTTCAATCCGTAGACCTTTTGAAGGCCACGGTTTCCGTCTTCACGGTCATTGAATTCCAGCGTGAATCCGGCTTTCAATTGCCCTTCGACTTTCTTCAAGTCAGAAATCGTCTTGAGTCCGTATTTTTCAGCGATGGCTCTTGGAACCGCAACGGCATACGTATTTTGATAGTCCATCGGCTTCAAGAACGCTAATCCGTCTTGTTTCAAAATCCCCTCTTTAGCCATTTCGTACACTTCTTCTGGATCATGCGAGACTTTCGGCGCTGGCTTCAACAAGCTCTCCGTAATCGTTCCTGTGAATTCTGGGTAAATGTCGATGTCCCCATTTTTCAAGGCTTCATATAGGAAGGATGTCTTCCCGAAGTTTGGTTTCACTTCTACTTTTAAATCCGTTTTTTCTTCAATAAGAAGTTTATACATATTCGCTAAAATCTCTGGCTCGGGACCTAATTTACCGGCAATAATAAGGGTTTGTTGCCCCATCGAAGGCATCATCCCTGAAACGAAAGACGCTCCCAGTCCGGCAAATAGGACGATAAACGTTGCGAAAATCGTTTTTAATTTAGCATGTTCCATCCATTTCAACAATGTACTAAACGCAATCGCTAGAAGCGCTGAAGAGATAGCCCCAATTAAAATCAAGCTGGCATTGTTCCGGTCAATCCCAAGAAGGATGAACGAGCCAAGTCCCCCTGCTCCGATTAAGGCTGCAAGAGTCGCTGTCCCGATAATGAAGACTGCAGAGGTGCGTACCCCCGACATGATAACCGGCATCGCGATTGGAATCTCAAACTTCTTCAATCGTTCCCACTTCGTCATCCCAAAGGCAATGGCTGCCTCTTCTAAGCTTGGGTCAATCCCTTCGAGTCCCGTAATCGTATTTTGTAAAATCGGGAATAACGCGTAAATGACAAGCGTTGTGAGTGCTGGGACCGTCCCAATTCCCATAAATGGAATAAAGAGGCCTAATAGCGCCAAGGACGGAATCGTTTGGAAGATTCCTGCCACTTGTAGGATAAATGCCGCAGAGCGCTTGTATGAACTAAATACAACCGCTAATGGAACGGCCACTACTATCGAAATCAGTAAGGCTAAGAGCGAGAGTTGTAAATGTTGCCCCAATGCAACTGTCCAGTCGCTAAAGCGTTCTTGGAAGGTCGTTACGAGATTATGCATGAACGGCACCTCCTTTGAACAATTCTGCGACAAATTCCGTTGCAGGATGCTCTAGGATTTCAGAAGGCGGTGCGACTTGTTGAATCTCTCCATCTTTTAAGACTGCAATACGGTCCGCCAACTTCAATGCTTCATCCGTATCATGGGTGACGAAAATCGTCGTCATCTTAAACTCCCGGTGCAATGCCTTCGTGAGCTCTTGTAGTTGCTTACGAGAGATGGCATCTAAGGCTGAGAACGGTTCGTCCATAAGAAGCGTCATCGGTTCCGCAATCATCGCTCTGACAATTCCTACCCGTTGTTGTTCCCCTCCAGAGAGTTCGCTCGGAAGGCGTTTGGCGTAATCGTCTGCAGGAAGGCCTACCTTGTCGAGGAGTTCCTTTGTTTTTGCAGCGATTTGCTCCTTCTTCCATCCTTTCATTTCAGGGATGAGCGCGATATTTTCCGCCACCGTTAAGTTTGGAAATAGCGCGATTTGTTGAAGGACATAGCCCGTCTCTAAGCGTAATTTTCGTTGATTATGTTCTTTGATTCGTTTTTCATTTAAATAAATATCTCCATCAGTCGGTTCAATCAACTGGTTGATCATCTTCAACATGGTTGTTTTCCCTGAACCGGATGGCCCCACTAACACCATAAATTCGCCGTCGTTAATCGTCAAGTTCACGTCTTTTAAAACGAGCTTTTCATCATAACGTAAGGCGACATTTTTATATTCAATCATACTAACCCTTCTTTATTTAATTACTTTGTACTCCGCTTCTACTCCCTTTTGTACTGCTGGTCGTTTAGCAATGCGGTCTGCCCATTCATTTAAATGTTTATAGCTTTGCGCATCTAAGAATTCTGCAGAATTTTTATAGAGTTTGTCTTGAACGAGTTGACCGTACCATGACCAGATGGCAATATCGGCAATCGTATATTCGTCTCCTGCGATATACGGGCGTTTCGCTAACTCTTTGTCGAGCAAGTCTAATTGGCGTTTCGCTTCCATTGTGAAACGGTTAATCGCATACTCGATTTTTTCTGGAGCGTAGTTGAAGAAGTGGCCAAAGCCTCCTCCTAAGAATGGTGCTGCTCCTGTTTGCCAGAAGAGCCAGTTTAAGACTTCTGTACGTTTAGCAGTGTCTTGCGGAAGGAATTTCCCAAATTTTTCTGCTAAATAAAGCAAAATATTCGCTGACTCGAAGACGCGAATCGGTTCATTCCCTGAACGGTCTAACAGCGCTGGAATCTTCGAGTTCGGGTTAATGGCTACAAACTCGCTTCCGAATTGGTCCCCATCCATAATCGAAATCTTGAATAAGTCATAAGCTGCCTCTTTCACTCCAGCTTCTAATAACTCTTCTAGCAAAATCGTAACTTTAACTCCATTTGGAGTCCCTAGAGAATAAAGTTGTAAATCCGTATCCCCCACTGGTAATTTCTGTTCAAAACGAGCCCCTGCTGTTGGACGGTTAATTCCTGAGAACTTCCCTTGGTTAGAATCGGCTGCGCTCCAAACGCGTGGTAATTGATATTCTGTCATATGGTTTCCCCCTAGAGTCTCTTTAGAATTATTTTAGCATGACTCTTCCTTAGTCTTTGCACCATCTGCTTATGAATACTTTCTCAAGCAGAAACTTTTGTAAATAAATTTTTTAGTGTTAGACTTAATAGTATAAACAACAAAGGAGGTCTTCAAATGTCATTAGAAGAAAAATTACAACAAGCATCAGGTGCTGCAAAAGAAGTATTAGGTAAAGTTACTGGTGATAAAAGCCTTGAAACAGAAGGTGCTGTTGAAAAAGAATTAGCAAAAGCTAAAGAAGTTCTAGAAAACGTTAAAGAAGGCGTTGAAGGCGCAGTCGAAGGAATTAAAAATACTTTCAACAAATAATTGAACCTAACAAACAAGAGCCGCTACAAATCATTGTAGCGACTCTTTTTTATTCTACTAAAATGTTAGTACACTCTTCTTAGATTTCAAAGAATGGATTCTCAACATATGTGTGTAATGGATATGTTGGGTATGCAAGTTCTCTTAATTTTTCACTCGTCACAAATCCTGGCTCTGCATCCAAAACTGTTGGAATGCGATTTACGATTGTTGCGCATGTATGAGCTACTGTATCTGGTTTATGAACTGAGAATACTAAGTTTGGCTCCCCTGTAATTTCCCAGTCACACATATCTCCATCATCTTCGCGGTAAACTTTACCAATACATTCCACTTCAATTTCAATGCCTTGATGTGTATGAAGTGTTGTTACTGCTGACATTCCTGTAACTTCACCTGCCGGAATTGTTCTTCCAAGAGTTTCTGAATAAACATCTTCATCTAAGATATATGGAACACTCTTTTGACTGATATCTTTAATGGTCCAATTCATCTTCGAACAAATTGCTTCTGCTGCATTCCACATATAGGATGGGAAGCTTTCAGCTGTTGCGATTTCAGCATCGAAACGTTCTTTTGTATAACCGGCACCATGAGCTTCTGCTAGAGCTAATCCATAGTCTTCTACATTATAGCTCACGACTCCTTTAATTTTATCAATACGGTTCACACCAGCCATCGCTAAACAAGGCATATTAATCCAGTAAATATCTTGCATTCCTGAACCAGTAATGGTTACACCATTTTCTTTTGCTAAACGATCTAAACGATTGGTTTCAGATGGTGATGTGTTCCATGGGTAAATCGCTTCTTCGCATGTAGTAATAACATTCACACCATTACGAACGGCTGTTTCAAAGAACTCATACATCTCTGGCATATAAGAAAGAATCGTCACGATGGCGATATCGGCATCACAACTATTGAATACTTTTTCTGCGTTATCTGAAATAACAACGCCTGTCTTATATCCCAATTCAGCAAAATCGCCAACATCGAGACCGACAACTTGCGGGTTGTTATCAATGGCACCAACAATTTCCACGCCATGATCCACCATATACTTGAAAAGGACCTTAGCCATCTTACCGCATCCATATTGGATGACACGAATCTTTTTGTTTCTCATTGTCATACCCCTTTTCCACAGTTGAAGCAAACTTCATCCGTTTGTTTATTTTTGTACAAACTCTTGTACACCTTCATTATAGCGCTTACATTTTGTAAGGTCAATTTTATCAAAAATAAATAAGGCAGCTGTAACTCTATCTACAACTGCCTTATTTTTACACGTAAAACCAAATGACAAACACTACAAAAAATATCATGGAACTACTATACATCAAATCTATGCTCGTAATACTTGGGTTCAGTCTTTGAATTCTTTCTTTAGAAAATCCTCTAAGTTCCATTGCCATTGCAGTATATTCAGATTGGCGTATCAAACGAATCATCATCGTTGTCAAAGCTTTTAAATACACAGCTCCTCCCGAAATCCCTCTAATTCTCAAAGCTAATTTCGATTGCTCATATTCCGTTTGAATGAGTGTTAAAAAATTAATCGCAACTAAAATACTGAATGCTATCTCAACTGGTACTTTTAATTGTTTGATGAGACTTGCGATAAACTCATTTTTATCAATGGACGTAGTGAGACTAATCCCGACAAATCCAAGAGCTAAAATTCTGCTACTGAGTTCTAAAGCTGTTAAAAACGCTCCATTTTCTACTGAACGTACAAGTGTATTTTCATTTGGATGTAAATATACCGATAGAAAGTAAATGATCATAATGACCGACAATCCACATCCTAATTTTGCAATTCTTGACCAAGTCTGTCTATGAAACAAGAGGATCATAACGATTGCCGCAAGCATCATCGCAATATTTAATTCCCATGATTTAGTAAATAAAATGACAATCGACAGAATAAATGAAATCCCTAATTGTACACTTGGATTAATTCTTAGGTTCATTCGCAACTTCCTCCATTGTCTTAGAATGAATCTTCATGACTTTATGGGCATATTGACAAACAAGTCGTTGATCATGACATGTAAAGATACAAGACATTCCCTCTTTACACAATTGCTCTAATGCATTCATTATTAAGATGGCATTCTTCATATCTTGCCCATAAGTAGGTTCATCTACCAAAAGAATAACCTTATTAGGCCCTGTCATCGTAAGAAATGCAAGTCTTCTTTGTTGCCCCTGACTAATCAGCCAGGGTGACAAATCTTTTGTTTTCTCCAAGTAATACTCTCGCAATAAGTTTTCAAGATTACTTTCTTTTTCTGTATGAAACGTAACCTTAAGTTCTTCTAAGACTTTTGCACTGACAAACTGAAGAGAAGGATCTTGAAAGACGAGCCCAAGTGAAGCAAATAGCGCTTTTGTCTTCATCTTTGATAAAGATTGGCCGATAATCTCGATTTTACCAGTATAAGGGTATTCTTTTAAGAGTGTCTTGAAAAAACTTGTTTTTCCACTCCCACTAGGACCAACTAACGCTATCATCTCACCTTCGTGAAGCTCAAGATTGAGATTTTCAAGAAGTACTTGATTTTTTTCTACACGGATAGATACATTTTCCACCTTCAAAAGGACTTTGCTTTTTGCTGGACCACTCTTCTCTTTTAATGGCAATGTGCAAAGTAACCCGTTATTTTCTAAAAGGTGTTTATCTTCTATAGCTATAGGGAGTTTTATTTCTTTTAAGGCTCCAGAATCATCCAAGAGATACCAACGATTAATCCAATCCCAATACTCTAATCGGTGATCAATGATGCAAATAGCTTTTCCTTCCTCACTCAATAATTTGATTTGTTCCATAAAGTAAGGAATGCTCTCTTCGTCAATATTTGCAAAAGGTTCATCCATGATATAGAGAGGCGCATCTACAAGATTGGCACACGCAAAAGCCACCTTCTGTAATTCGCCTCCAGAGAGACTTGAGAACTCTCGATGCAATAAAGCTTCAATCTTAAATTTTTCGGCTTGTTCTTTTACCTTTAATTCCATCCCTTCAATCGGAAATCGAAAATTTTCTAATACAAAAATCATTTCTTCATAAGGTGTTAACATCGCAAAAGAGAGTCGGGCATTTTGAAAAATTGAGCGGACATAAGTGGTTCTTGCTAAATGCTTCATATTTATCAGCGAGTGTCCAAAAACTTCTAACGCTTCACATTGAACCTTAACTTCTTCATTTGGATAAACTCCATTGATGATATTCATAAGGCTACTTTTCCCAACACCACTTCTTCCACAAATCAATACGATTTCTCCCGCACATACTTGAAGGCTCAAATTAGAAAATAGCTCTTTTTCTTGAATACTTAATGTGGCGTTTTTTAAAGATAAAACCACTTCCGAATTAGCCACGTACTTTGACAACTCCTGATTTCACCATTTGATCGCATAATAACTTACTTACAAAACCTGTAAAGAATAATGCTGATACTAGACGAATTACAAAAATTGCTAAGACAATTTTGAAATCAAGAGCTAAATAATTGCTACGGAAACCTGTCCATAGAAAAGTAAAGATAGTTGTAATCACAGCTCCAAGCATTGTTGTACCATAAGTAATATCGCCGTATTTCTTTGTCATAAACGCTAATTCTACGCCTAAACCTTGGATAAAAGCACTAACTACAACGATAATCCCGAACATATTTCCAAGTAACACTTCAATAACGGCAGCGATAATTTCTGTAATAATACCAATTCCTGGTTTGCGGATTAAATAGAGCGTGAATACAGGTGCCATAAACCAAATTCCATAAAAAGGCTCATACCCTAACATTCCAAGTCCCATCGGTGCTAAAACTCCTGAAAGAGCTCCTCCTGCGTAAACCGCCAATAAGTAAAACACTCCAAACAACACACAAATAAAGCTAATTAATAAGTAGTCCTTTAATTCTAATTTCTTTTTATTCATCAATTTCTCCTCCTGGTACATTGCATAATAACGTCACTTGTATTACAAAATGACTGACTTCTTCATTTAAAATATTAAAAACTTCTTCTAAATATCCAAACACCTCATGAACATCTCCGCCAAGAAATGTCACATAATGTCCGGTTCCAGTAATCGTTCCTTTATCGATTCCAAGATTGACAATTTTTTCAATGGTTTTCATATAGTTATCTGAGCCCAATGGATACACTGAGAATTTTCCAATGACTGGAAAATGAATACTCTGACTCTGCTGTTCATTTATACGACTTCCTTCAAATTGTAAAGGTGTATCCTCATCTACATCCCCCGGACAGCCTTTAGAAATAGTAGCTTCTAAAGAACAATGAACTCCTGGATGAAAACTATATACAAAACAAGCTTTCAAGGCATCAAAGACCTCGACACTTCCTCCACGATAGATTGTAGACGTATGATCTGTCTTTGCCCAGACATTAGACAAATCAACTTTCCTAATAGCACCAAGAATAATATCAATAAAGTTATCTGACATAGGTGCTAAATTAAAACGAGTACCAGTAATTGCCAGATGCGAACCTGGAATTCCAACACGACAATTACCGTACGACACATATTGAGACATAAAAAACCCCTTCCAGACCTAAAAATCCTGAAAGGGGTAAACATTTATAAGTGTATATAGGCATACTGCAAAAATAAATACAGTAACGGACGACATTGTAAGATACTCTCTACGCAACTATGATGTTGATCAGATAATATTGGTCTGTTTATAACACTCTCAGCCTCCCTAACGAGACTCCCAAGATCTTAATTATTTAATTACAGGGATAATCATAGCATTGTCTCTTCGTAAAAGCAATGTATTGAGCTTAGCCACTGTTAATCTCTTTTATAAAATATACTCTGCCAGTAAGCGTTCGAACTCGCGAATATCGATTCCGCGTTTCAATTCAATTTTAATGTGGCCAGCTCTGGTCCATAATTCCACTTCTGCCGTGTAATCAAGGATGCCTGCATTTTCGGTAGACCACATATTCACTGCGCTATACGGCAATGAATACATCTCGACTTTCGTTCCCGTGAGTCCTTGGACGTCTTTGACAATCAAGCGTTTGTTGGTGAATACCGCCACGTCACGTCCAGTTTTAAAGGCGCGGTCTGCCACCTCTCCTGTCACAAGCATCTCTTCGATATCGCGTGGGACATCCACTTCTCGGTAGAAGACCCATTTGAGTGCTGTTGTTTCGTTTTCCATTTCCATATTCAATCCCCAACTTTCTAGTTATAATACATCCACTATTTCCCAAAGAATATCCTTCCATGTAATCCTCTTGCGTCCATTAATCGTTTCGAATAGATGGTACACTTTCAGATGATTGTCATTGCGAAATACAAAATCGAATCGGAATTCACGTCCGTTTGGAGAAATCGCATCGAACTTAGTTTTATATTTATCATGAACTGGACTCACTGGATACTTATTAAACATCATACGACGCTCGTCCCCAGCTTCTCTAAGACAGTTCTCGAGCTCCTCACAGAATTCCACAAACATCTGGTAGAGCTGTTCCTCGGAAAGTCTGCGGCTGCGAACGAGTGTCTTACAGTCCGAAAATCCCCAGCGTGTGATATCGATAGAAAATGAAAATCCTTCTTGATTAATTCTGTCTAAAAACTCTTCACGTTTCATGCTGGTCCTCCATTACTGTTTTCTCTGGCCCATTCGGGATTGCTATAATAGCGCACGAAGAAATGAGGGTCTCCGCCCGCTTCGTCCATTTTATCTTTAATGCTCACTTCTGGATGAGTGACTTCTCCTGTTTTTGTAAAATACTCTCCGATTTTACCCGTGCGATTTTGAAGCCCCCAAGCAACATCATTTCCTTGAATGGAAGCTAAGAATCCATGACTTTGTACTAAGTGAAAGAATTCTGCAACGGTAAGGTTCTCTGGCACCTCGAAGGTCATCTCATGACAGAATACATCATCTCCGGCACAAACCGAATTGCGATCGACAATAATTTTCATCTGGCCACTTCCTCTAATGAAATACTTGTGACTTCATTATACCATATCCGCATTTTATTCTCGCTTTTCTATCCAATCCGTCTGTAATTTAATCTATTCTTTACTGATTAAGAAATCTTTAAAAATGACTCTTAAAATCAATATATGTTTATAAAATAAAGAATATGTGTTAGTATATCCCTATTAACTTTTTTGGAGGTAACATATGTCAAAACAAAAGATTAACCGTTTTGTTGGATCTATTGGAGCTTTTATCGGTTTCCTTGTATTTATTGCTTATATTCCACAAATTATCGCAAACCTACAAGGAAGTAAAGGTCAACCTTTCCAGCCGCTTTTTGCTGCCGTTTCTTGTCTAATCTGGGTTATTTACGGTTGGACTAAAGAACCAAAAAAAGACTGGATACTTATTTTCCCTAATGCAGCTGGAGTCATTTTGGGCGGACTTACTTTCCTTACCTCTTTATAGTAAGAAATATGTTTTAATCGTAAACTGAATAGATTTATTTACAAAGGAATTAAGTACAATGTTTACTTAATTCCTTTTTCTATGCTCTCCATTTCTACAACAAAAAAGCACCCTGTAAATACAGAGTGCTGAGATCAAATTTAATTATAATTTTAAATTTTCGAATTTAGCTTTAATATTATTTTTGAATTCTTCGATTTTTTCTTTACGAGCCTCTTTACGTTCTGCTTTCATTTGAGCGCGAGCCTTATTATAAAGATCAGCTTGAACTTTTGCAGCAGCTTCAATTTCTTCTACTACTGATTCAACATTCCAACGTAAAATTTGTGTGTCGTATTTATTAAAATAAGCATTTAATACTTGCTCATCATCTTCTTGAACTAAAGCAACAAGAGCAGTTTCACCACTAACTAATTTTTGAGAAACTTGGTCGATTAAACCTTCTTGGACAGCTTCAACAGTATCGCCTCCGGCTAATCCGTATAGACTTCCAATTCCGTAACCAAATAATACACCTAATGGTCCCGCTAGCAGTCCGACAAACGCACCGATTAGGCCGCCTTTTAAAGCACCATCATTTGCAGAATCTTCAAAATCAAAACGATCTTTATCAGTAATATGACCGCCTTCATTTTTGATAACAGCAATTTGAGCGACTTTTGTTTTCTCAGTTTGCTTGAATGTTTTCAACTCAGCAAATGCCTGATAAGCTTCACTTTCTGTTTTGAAAATAGATACTACTAAATTTTCCATATTAATTCCTCACTTTCACTTGTGGATAGGTTAAGTATAATCTTTATCTACATAAAAAGCAAATCATTACTATTAAGTAGCGACGAGTATTAATTCGATTTAAAATAATATCGAAAAAATGATATTAACATTTTGAGGCTAGGGCTTCAACCAGCGAAGCCTGGGCTGTAAGCTACTAAAGTAGCAACATCCCCTTGCTAGGCCTTCGCCCTTCGCACCCATGGCTGTAAGTTGCTAAAGCACCAACACCCCCTGGCTAGGGCTTCGCCCTTCGCAGCCACATCCGTAAGTCACGTTGCTCCAACGGCCGTGTCAACTGACCTCAATTCTCTACACAAAAAAAGCACCCCAATAAATGGGATGCTAAAAATGTTAATTTCATTTTAGAAAAACGATTATGCTTTTCTATCAATTGTGCTTTGGTACTCTGCCCCTGTTAATCGGTCGAATAAGAAACGACGATTGAAGAGCGTCACGATAAGGATGATTAAGAAGTACAATACGAATACGAGTAAGGTTCCTGCAAATAATACGAGGAATTCTGGTGTTTCTGCTTCAAAGTTAAAGACATCCATGAGTGTGAGTAATCCTAGCGGAATCCAGTTGAAGTACGCTGTGATGAGGATACCTCTGAGTACTGTACGAAAGGCTTTGTTGTCTTTGAACTCTACTCCGAATTTGAGCAAGGCGCTTCCGAGTGTTTTTCCATTAAAGAGTGGTACCAAGGCAAAATACAATGCAAACAATACAGAAACTGGAACAGTTGTATTCAAGAAGCTATACGGTACGTAGACAATCGCTGCGTCAATGAGGAGCGACAACATGACGCGAATGCTCGATACGCGTGAACCCTCCTCAAAGGATTTCTCATCAATGGCGTCTCTTGAAGGAAGAACCCAAACCGCAAGCTGGCCAATGAAGTACCCGAGTGCGCCACCCGCCGTATTTTGAATAATATCATCGATGTCGCATAGGCGGTAAGGTCCAGGATAAATAAAGTACAATCCAGATAATTGCGTGAGCTCGAAGAATAAGCTGAGTAACGCTGTTAATAAAATCGTCTTCTTGAAGCTACATTTGAAATAATAACGCATGTAAATCCCAAACGGCACGAGCATCAATACATTGAATGCTGGGACGTAGAACGATGGATATTTCATCGAATCAATCCATGTCGACGGATCTGTCAGTACAAACGGACTGTCGTTGAAGAAGTCCGCTACAAACGAAAACGGAACGAGGTTTAACTTGTCTGTGTACGTCGTATGAACGGTCTCTGGATCAGGAAGTGGCAAGTTCACTAATGAATATGCCGCCAGTAAATATAAGATAAATGAATAAAAAATAACCGTGCGCAATTTATTCACCGAACCGTATTTTCGATAGTTTGCAATCATGTACGGAATGGTAATGACAAACGCTAAAATAGGAAATAGAATCAGAGCGATTTTAATAGTGCTGATATAAGACATAAATACTCCTCGACTAATAAAGTTAATATCCGCATTATACCAAAATACGTTCAGTGAAATAAGTAATTCGTACTAATAAAAAAGCACCCTGCAAATACAGAGTGCTGAAATATTGTAAGTAATTCTTGTAACGTATTAACGTTTTGAGGCTTGCTTTGTTCATTTATGAACCGTTATCAGAAAACAACCAGAAAGAAAAACCTATTCAGTTCATCGTCCTCAATCCTTGTCTGCTTCATTTTCTTTTGCGCGATCGTTTTGTAAATCTTTTTCAGAGAGTTTTTGTTCGATATACTTGTCAATGTTTTCGTAAAATTCCTTGATCGTCTCACTATCTAATTTTGCCGAATTATGGAATTGCTTGACTTTCAATTGAACAGATTGAATACCGTAAGAGGCTTGTTTTTGGCGAATGGTTTCTAATTCTTCTTCTGAAATCGGATCTCCAACAACCGTCAAGACCAATTCAT
>CALHVK010000107.1 GCA_938039195.1 uncultured Carnobacteriaceae bacterium | reverse complement strand
TCACTATGAAGATGTCCCCAGAGGGCGATTTAAGACAACGTCTTAACCATCATTTCATTGAATCAATAGATTTTATTTTTTGCTTCGAAAGCACGGGAGAGAGTGCGTTTCGATGGGGTGTGGTGCATTTCTTAATAATCGCATAAATTCGTGAGGGAATAGGCGGGAGGCGCAAGAAATGGTATAATATGGGAATAAAGTAATTATTTAGAGGGAAGAAATGAATCAACTGTTTAGAAATTTTATTTCAAAAGAGCGAGTGAATAGTTTTCGTGAGTTGACGAAGACGGTCGTGAAGATGGCGGGGACCGATGAAGTGGTGCCTGAAGAGGATGAAAGTGTGCCTTGGGTTCCGTCAATCCTAGGATTAATTTTCATATTATGGCTTTCTTCTAGTGATTGGCTCAAAAGTGTGACGCAACCGCTGATTGATCAATTTCCACTTCTTTCGTTTTGGCCGTTAGCTTTTCTCTTTGTCTTCCTTCCGATTTTAAATGGGATGGATGAGTTATGGAAACAACCGCAGAGAAAACGAGACTTACAGGAGTTAATGGCGATTGCCAAACGTGCGGTGGCCGTTTTAAAAGAATATGACTATGACAATTTAGATGACGTGGTCGACGCAGAAGTGGTCATCAACGAATATACCGAGAGATACGGATTATAGGAGGCCTGGGATGAGATTATGGCATGAGGATTTGATTGGGCAGCTTCCGCGTCTGCAACTCTTGGGGCAGCACCGCGAATGTTGTGCGCTCAGAGGCAATGGTTGGGGCAAGAAGCATGCGACGGTGGACTATGTGTTTACTGTTAGCCCGTATGTGCTGTATCAGTACCATACGTTGATTATGGATGAAATGGAGCGCCGTGGCTACAATGTGACGCCGCAGTGGAAAGAGGCTTCGTATCGTGGGAAAGTTTGCCCGCCGTATACCGAAGTGGATGAGTGTGCGTGGGCGAGTCCGTTATACAAAGAGCACGATGATGCGTATTACAAAGAATGTATTGAAAATTTAGCACAAAAAGGAATTATCCTGGAAGGAGAAAATCATGTTTAGACTTCTATTGAAAGACGTTGCGACGAAAAAAATGTTAGTGAACTTCCGCGAGTTGACAAGCTACTTAATGAAAGAGGCGGGAATGGATGAGGAACTGCCGGAACTAGTCGATAAAAGAACATCCATCATCATGTTTGCAGTTCTATTTGGGTCCGTCCTAGTGATGCGTACGGGGATTTTTGATCTACCCATTAGGTTAATGCTGGGTAAGGTCGCCGGGGAAGGTAATGTGCTTTTTCTACTCTTACCATTTGTATCTTTGTACTTATTTTTGGCATTCTTTTTCCTTCTGTACCGAATCTGGTCTAAAAAAATACTGACACGTAAACTTGGCGAAATGATTCCCTTTGCGGAACGTGCGATTGCAACGCTTAAAGCAGCTGGACGCGACGACTTAGAAGAGGACATCGAAGACGCAGAGTTTCTGATTGAGGATTATAAGAAGAAATTCGATTTTTAGGGAGATGCAAAATGAAATTATTTAGAAAAGCGATTAGACAAAGACGATTAACGCGGATGCGGGAATTGCTTACAGCTGTGATGACGCAAAACAATAGTGAAAATCAGCTTTCCGAGGATGGAAGAACCACAAGAGGCTTTGCTCTTGCGATAGAAATCATTGCCATAATCTCGCTAATTCCCAATCTAGATGTATTGGAGTCGGGAGGAGCTATTATTCTAATGGGGCTTATTTTTCCACCGTTTCTACTTTTTGGGATTTTACTAGGAATGGGTACTGTACTTCTCATTATAGGGATAATTTATTCATTTCATTATTTCAGGGTAGATTCCTGTTATAAAGAGTTTGGAATGTTAACTGAACTAGCCGAAGCAGAGCTTTCTATATATAAAACAGAACCATTTCTCCCAATAACTGAAGAAGCGGAAAGACTTCGGTACTATATGGAAGAGTTGAAGTTAGAAACAGAAGCAAACAAATCTGAATCAGGTAAATGAAATTTTTGGGGAAATAAAAGATGAAGAGAAGATTTGAAGAGAAAAGAATTGATAGACTACAGCAATTAGTCAATGAAGTCGTAGCTTTATCTGGTATGGAAGAAGAGACGATAGAAGTGCGACCATATAGATATATTCCAAAGATTTTATTTAACATGTTTATGTTTTTCGAAGTATTTTCTCTAGCGTCATTAAATCTTAAAATAAAAGGAATTTTTCGTTTGTTGATAGATTGGTATGAAGGCAATCAACAATCTGTGAGGAATGCGTTGGAAAATGTACATTATGAACCATATATTATCGTAGTTCTTCCAATAATGATGCTTTTTTTATACTTCTTACAAGTGCGCCTTCAAAAACTAGACGTGAAAGATGTGATTGCAAGAGCGGATGAAGAGCTCGCGAAATGGGAACACACTCCATCAGCCGATATCCCACATGCTGTAAAGGCATTAAAATATCATTTAGAGGAGTTACGATTAGACTACGATTTATAATAACCTTTGAACGTCAGGAGAAATGGGAATGGAATTGAAACAGAAAATTAAGAAACAAGATGTACAACGACTGCGTCAATTCATTCAAGCAGTCGCCGATAAAAATGGCGAAGACGCTAAATTACCGTTCAGCTTTTTACCGTGGCGCGGCATTATAATGGCCATTAGTCTCGCGGGGTTAGCATACGGAGTCGTGGCTACGTTTATTGTTACAATATCTACAATATTCTTTACAGAGCTTACGATGCAGCAGCCGGGGAAAGGGTATCAAGATGGCCTCACCAACAGTATGTTTCTTGACTGGCTCATCATGTTTGCCTTTGTAGCCGTCGTTCTCTATTGTTGCTACAAATCCGTTTACTGGGAATGGAACAAGCTGATTGTTCGCGGAAATGAAGAAGTGACGACGTGGAAAGCCGCTCCAAAGGAAGCCAGCCGCGAAGCCGTTGAAGCGCTAGAGGCGTATTTATCCGAACATACAACGATGACTGAGGAGAGTTATTCCAAGGTTGAGGCAGAAGCCACTAGCATTGCCGGAGATACGATGAATGGAGTTAGCGAGGTACACGAAGCGAATCGCAAAACAAAGGTTGAATTCTCAAGAGTTAGCACCTTACGGAATTTGTTGGAGCTCGTCTTGGAGAAGAGTGGACGAGGAGAACAGCTCCCGAAAAATACGTATTGGCTACGCATCTTCGCTCTTATTACTGTCGTAATTACAGGAATAATTATAGGGCAATGGTCTGGAATTTATTCGTATTCTGGAATTTTCATCGAATATCTAATGTCGTTGCGACTAGATAAGATGTTTGGGATCATATTTATTATGTTTCCGTTTGTTGTCTTTTGGCTTTTACACATCGCCGTAATTATCGCAGTATGGTCATGGCATCGCAGAGAAACCTTTAAGGAATGGAAAGAACTATTGGCACTGGCAGACCGTGAAGTCGAAGAGTGGAGTCAAACGACAGCCGTACCAGAAGAAGTAGCAGAGTTACAGAAGTTTTTAAAACAAGCACATAAGTACTATTAGGAGGACATTATGAACTATAAGAAAACAATTTGGCAGCCGCAAACGACAAGGCTGCGTGAACTCATTCGCATTGTAAACCGCAGAAGCAAACAACCGCGCGTCCTGCCAAGAGATAATCGTCAGGTTCGACTCTTTTGCATGCTCTTCTTTGGAATCATCACGCTTTATACGATTATGGCGACAGGCTTCCTGGCGGCCATCCTTGGCTCAATCTATATGCTCTTTTCAAGAAAATCCTCACCAGTCATGGACCGGATGGCACAGTACTGGTGGATGCCGATTTTATGGGTGGCATTGATTGCGATTTTCATCCTTATTCTCTGGCTAACGCGCCGTTCCCTTGTAAAAGAAACGCTCTTCTTACTCGAACACGCAAAAGACGAAATCGCGCGCCAATATGAAGAAGGCAATGGCGTTGTTTCACAAGAAGTCATCAATTTAGAAAATTACGTAGAGGACTTACAACGAAATTATCGTTTTTAAGGAGTGAAGGACATGGATCGTTTTTTACTTTCAGGAAAACAGAGAATTAAAATTAAGGAGATTCGAGAATTCCGCGAAATCGTGAAAAAATTGGTAGCTGAAAGTGGAGTTGCCTTTGAATTTCCGGAGGAAGCAGAGCCGTCAACGGGATTAAAAATATTGCTTTGGATTCTACGAGCATCAGTTGTCATCGTGGTATTATTTAGTCTTTGGTTGTGGCTTTTGGGTCGAGGATCACATTTTTCTATTGAAGCATTAATTTCATTTATAGTGATACTTTTGTATGTAGGGGGTAGTATCACCTTAGTTTACGGACTAATCATCATTATTCCAGCGGTGATATTATACAGGGATGAGCAGAAACAATTACGATTGGAATTACGAACACTCATTGACATTGCAGAGGCGGCTATTTCTGTCTTACAGAATCAAAATCCTAAAAAGTTGAAAAGTAAAATCAATCAAGCAGAAAAATTAATAAAGGAATACCGGGAAAATAAACTTTAATAAGGGGAATATATTTAAGGAGTGAAGAAAATGTTTATTTTTGTAGCACCCAGAAGAATACTATTAAAAGAAAAA
>CALHVK010000106.1 GCA_938039195.1 uncultured Carnobacteriaceae bacterium | reverse complement strand
TATACTGGTTTGAAAGTAGCAATCTTAAATGCATGGGGGCGTTTAAGAACTTGGCAAGCACACATGGTTGCCCATGAACTTCCATACAAACAAATTTATTCTTACCTTGGAATTATGGAAGCCCTAAGTGGTGCTAGTGTGGACGTAAGCTTTATCAGCTTTGACGATATTATTAATGATGGAGTTCCAGAAGGTGTCGATGTCATCATCAACGCGGGGGATGCCGGAACTTCATTTAGCGGTGGAGAGGTTTGGAAGAATGAAACGCTCATTACACGTATTCGTGAATTCGTGTATAATGGCGGCGGATTTGTCGGAGTTGGGGAACCAACAGCCGTTCATCATCAAGGAAGATTCTTCCAACTTGGAGATATTTTGGGTGTTGAAAGAGAAATGGGATATAGCCTTTCAACAGATAAATACTTTACTAAAGAATTAAAAGAACACTTTATTATCGAAGATATTGAAGATGTTCATAAGATTGACTTTGGGGAAAATATTAAAAACGTGTATGGCTTAACGAGTGCAACAGAAGTACTTGAATTTAGCAATCCGAAAGTAAGCGCTGGTGGCGTTGAAGAAGGAATCGTTCTTCCAGCCAACGCCGAAGGAAAAGAATTCGGGGAAATCCATCTTGCAGCCAACCCTTACGGAAAAGGTCGTGGGGTTTACATCGCAGGACTTCCATACACACCAGAAAATACAAGATTATTAATGCGTGCGTTATTCTACGCAGCGAATAAAGAAAGTGAATTAACAAAATGGTATGCAAGCAATCCATTAGTGGAAGTACATGCTTATCCTGAAAAAGGAGTGTACGCAATCGTGAATAATACAAACGAATTGCAATCAACACTTGTTTATGATGATGAAGGTGTATCAAGAACTGTGGAACTTGAGCCAAGCGAAATTAGATGGGAGAAGATATCATGAATCCTAAAGTGAAAATTTGGATCCGCGTCGTATTGATGTTGGTATTCTTATATGTCGTTATTTTGGGGCATCAGATGATTGGAAAAGAAGGCGTTGCAACAATGCTTGTTGGCTTAGCTGGATTACTTCTCTTGCTATGGGATTACAATCGTCCGTACTCTAAATCGATGAAGCGTTAATAAAACTTAACTAGGAACAGGGGCTTGTTTACAAACAAGCCCCTGTTCCTGTTTGCATGGACACAATATTTAAAAATAAAATAATGCAAACCTAAGGTTTGTGATTACTACGAAGATTTGTGGGTTCGTTTTATAGTAGCTGTAATGAGGGACCGGTTCGAGCCTGTAGTCTCTCACCTTCAAAGTTCAAAATAGGAGTAAGGGATAAATCCCTAACTCCTATTAATTCACCTTTGATCCTGATTCCCATTACTGCTACTATAAGAACCCGACAAATCTTCTTCGTAATCACAGTGTTTTTAAATATTGTGTTAAGCAAAGGAAAAGGGAAGGAAGATGGAGGAGGATAAAGGGGACCGGCTCGAGCCAAGGTCTCTCGCCTTCAAAGTTCAAAACAGGAGTAAGGAATAAATTCCTAACTCCTGTTAATTCACCTTTGATCCTAATTCCCATTACTGCTACTATAAGAACCCGACAAGTCTTTTTCGTAATCACTGTGCTATTTTTAAATATTGTGTTCTGCCAAGAAAAGTGGGAGGAGAAATTGGTGAAATTTCTTATAGGAATTTGGTTTATTAAAAGATGAAAATATCGTATAATAGAAAAGAAATTGAAAGGAATGGGGGATAATATGAAAGGATTGTTTATCACGATGGAAGGTCCTGATGGCGCTGGGAAAACAACGGTCATCAACCAACTGATTCCTTTGTTACAAAAACACGCACTTGTGGATATTATTTCAACAAGAGAACCTGGTGGAAGCCGCATCGCTGAAGATATTCGAAAGGTTATTCTGGATGTGAACAACACCGAAATGGATGAGAGAACAGAAGCGATTTTATATGCTGCGGGTCGTCGCCAGCATTTAAAAGATCGTATCTTACCAAACTTAGAAAAAGGGAATATTGTTTTTTGTGATCGTTTTGTCGATAGCTCGTTGGTATATCAAGGAGTGGCTCGTGGGATTGGTGTAGAAGAAGTTGCACAGTTAAATCGTTTTGCAACGGATGGGTTATCACCAAGTACGACGCTTTACTTAGATGTGCCGGCTGAGGTAGGCTTGGAACGCATTCAAAAAGCAAGAGGGAATCGTCAGTTTGACCGCTTAGACCAAGAAGGATTAAGCTTCCATACGATGGTTCGCAATGGATATTTAGAGTTAGTGAAAAAATATCCAGAAAGAATTGTATCGATTGATGCGACAAAATCCATTGAAGAAGTAGTGGAAGAGTGCTTCTGCATTTTAGTGGAACGTTACCCAAAATATTTTACAAAATAGGAGAATGAAATCATGAAATTATTAATTGCGATTGTACAAGATAAAGATGCACATTTATTAGGAGATGAGTTTGCACAAGCAAATATTCGCGCAACTCGTTTATCAACAACAGGGGGATTTTTACGCGCAGGAAACACTACTTTCATTATCGGGATTGAAGAAGAACGTGTAGAAGAAGCATTAGAAATCATTAAAGTAAATTGCCAATCACGTGAACAAATGACGGTGCCACCAGTGCATATCGACAGCATGCTTGATAGCGCGCTAACAACTCCAATTCCAATTCGTGTTGGTGGAGCTACAGTATTCGTATTACCTGTAGACTCATTCTTCCGTTTCTAAGATGGAAAAGATGCAAGAAGCATTTATTCGTGCCATCGATAATGGTCAGCTGAGCCATGCGTATTTGTTCGAAGGGGCAAAGGGAATTGGAAAAGCGGAGATGGCAAAAGAAATCGCAAAGATGTTGAACTGCACGAAGCGAACAAAAGGCGAACCTGCTTGTGGTGTGTGTGAACATTGCACACGGATTGACCATGGGAACTTCCCAGATTTTATCGTGGTAGAACCTGAAGGCACAACGGTAAAGGTGGACCAAATCCGTACGTTGAAATCGCAGTTAACGAAGACAGCGATGGAGTCGAGTGCGATTGTTTGTGTGATTCATGCAGTCGATACATTGACTCAAGGCGCTGCGAATAGCTTGTTGAAGTTTTTAGAAGAACCAACGGGAAATATTCATTTCATTCTTCTAACAGAGCAACTGAGCAAGGTTCTGATTACAATTCAATCGCGCTGTCAGATTATTCATTTCCAATCAGATGCAGGAGAAAATATTGTTTCTACGCTAAAAGAACGAGGGGTGCCGAATGCAACGGCGCAATTATTATCTCAACTGACGAATAATAGTGACCAAGCGGTAGAGATGCTTGAGAGTGAAAGCTTTGGACAGATTCGTCAAGAAAGCTGGAATTGGTTTGTCCGCGTATTTACGAATCGTGCGATGGCCTTTGTAACGATACAGTCCCAAGTGATGCCACTCTTGGCGACAAAAGCGGATAGTGAGCTATTTTTAACACTATTACAAATTTATATCCGTGATGCCTTGCTGGTTGCACGAGGTGTCGAAGGAGCCATTATTCAAAGTGATAAACTCGCTACGATGAAGAGTTTTGCAAGTCATCTCACCGTGAGTCAGTGGATTAAAGAACATGAAAAAATGACCAACGCCATTGCCAAAGTAGGGGCCAACGTTGGAGTTCAAGCAGTATTAGAACAATGGGTATTAAAAATCCCAAAATAAGATAGGAGGTGCGTGAATGCCAAACAGACAATTATATGATCGAATCGAACGTTTAACAAAACAAACTTTGTTGCAACTTCATGAGCTCGAACAGATTTCTGAAGAGTTGCAAAAAGTGATCGAAGAGAATCATAATTTAACGATGGAAAATCGTCACTTGAAAGATCGTTTAGACGAGTTAGAGCCAAACACGCACACGAAGAAAGTGGCTAAAAAGAAAAAAAGAAGCCAATCCATCATCAACTTAGAAAATATCTACGACCAAGGATTCCATATTTGTAATTTATACTATGGAAAACGTAGAGAGAATGATGAAAGTTGTATGTTTTGTACAGAAATCTTGTATAGCGAAGATTAACGCGTGAAAAGAGCAAGATTATCATATAAAAAGCCAATAAAGTGCTAAAAAGAGCCTGTCCATGGACGGGCTCTTTTGTTATAATAAAGGATGAAATCGTTTTATCTTTTTTGGGGGAAACAGTATGAATCAAAAACAATCAAAACCAAATGTCATCCTCATCGTAGTGGACCAAATGCGTGCGGACGCTTTGTCGATTAACCGCACTGATGACTTAGTGGTAACACCAACGATGGATATGATGGCCAGCATGGGATATAACTTTGAAAATGCGTACTCACCAGTGCCAAGTTGTGTACCAGCAAGAGCCGCTCTTTTAACAGGGATGGACCAAGAGAAGTCAGGAAGAGTGGGATACGAAGATGAAGTGCCTTGGAACTACACGAATACACTTCCTCAAACCTTCAAGGATTTAGGATATCAAACAGAATGTATCGGGAAAATGCATGTGTATCCAAGCCGTAAGCGCATGGGATTTGACCATGTTCTCTTGCACGATGGCTACTTACATGTCGACCGTAAATACAATAAAGCAACTGGCGAAACCTTTGAACATTCGAGCGATTACTTGGCATGGATTAAGCAAGAACTCGGCAGCGATGCAGACATTATTGATGATGGGGCAAACTGTAATTCATGGGATGTCCGTCCATTTGAACTCCCTGAAAAATACCATCCAACGAACTGGATTGTGAGCGAAAGTATTCGTTTCTTGAAGAGACGTGACCCAAGCGTTCCGTTCTTCTTGAAGATGTCGTTTGAAAAACCACATGCGCCGCTTAATCCACCGAAGTATTTCTATGATTTATACATGGATAAATTAGGGGACGTGTCGGACTTACATATCGGGAACTGGGAAGAACTCGAAGAGAAGATTCCAAGTCTCTATGCGAAGCGTGGTAAAATCCCAGCGGATGCGCAAAAGAGAATGTTGGCTGCGTACTACGGCTTAATCACGCATATTGATAATCAATTAAGTCGCTTTTTAACAGCCGTTGAAGAATTTGATTTACTCGAAAATACTATCTTTTGGTTTGTGAGTGACCACGGGGATCAACTCGGGGAGCATTATTTATTCCGCAAGGGGTATCCTTACCAAGGTAGTATTAAGATTCCAGCGTTTATCTTCGACCCAGGCAACTTGATTGCGGGAACGAAGAAGAGCGTTACACAACTCGTGAAGATTCAAGACGTTTTCCCTTCACTTGTAGAACTAGCGACAGGTGAAAAAGTTGAAACAGACGGTAAGAGCGTTCGCCAATTATTATTTGGCGAGTTTGCAGGTTGGCGAAACGAATTCCACGGAGAACATAGTCTCGGTGTGGATTCTAGCCAATATATTTTAACAGATGAATGGAAATTTATTTGGTTCCCTGTCAAAGACGAGTATCAACTCTTCCATATGACAGAAGATCCAGAGGAAAAATGCAATTTAATTGCGGAAACAAAGTACACTTCTCTTGTGAACGAGTTCAAAGCAAAACTCGCACGTATTTTACAAGACAGAGAAGAAGGGTTTGTGGAAGACGGACAGCTTTGCCAAGTTCCGTTAGACCGCATCGTTTCCACTCTAAAGAGAGGTCGATAGTATGAATTTTGTGCCTTTAAAATCTGGCATCTTTCAAATGGGAGATGCTCATGGCCAAGGCTTTATCGAAGACCATGAGGCACCACCCGTTATGAAAAAGGTGCTCGCGTTTGAAATCGCGGATACGACCGTGACAAATCGTGAGTTTAAAGCCTTTATCGATGCGACAGGCTATACCACAACGGCAGAAACGATAGGAGACTCCTATGTATTTCACCTATTGGTTGAGCCAGAAAAAAGAGCAGAGTATGCACATGTGTCCGGATCACCTTGGTGGCTTCTAGTGCCTGGAGCTTCTTGGAATCATCCAACAGGACCCGAGTCTTCCATTGACGATGTGATGGACCATCCTGTGGTACACGTATCCTTGCAAGATGCACTAGCCTATTGTGATTGGGCAAAGGTGAAATTGCCGACAGAAACGCAATGGGAATATGCAGCTCGTGGTGGTACAACCACGCAGTTTCCATGGGGGGACGAACTCGAACAAGACGGAGGATTTCATGCCAATACTTGGCAAGGGGATTTTCCAAATACGAATACGAAAGCGGACGGCTTTTTAGGAACGGCACCCGTGAAGAGCTTTGAACCAAACGGATATGGACTCTATCAGATGATAGGCAATGTCTGGGAATGGTGCTGTAATCATCGCGGAATTCCGTTTGAAGAAATCGAAGAAGATGCCTCTCAACCGATTAATTTTGAATACGAATATGCCATTCGTGGAGGCTCCTTCTTATGCCATTGCTCATACTGCAACAGGTATCGTGTTGCCGCTCGTAATGGTGCATTGTGGGATTCAACCTCGAGCCATTTAGGATTTAGATGCGTCCGGAATCTAGGAGGTCGCTAATGCACGTTATTATTTATAGTGTCATCGTGCTTTGTGCGACGATGATTGGAGCCATCACTGGTTTAGGTGGCGGCATTATTATAAAGCCTGCCTTCGATTTTGTGGGGATTGATACCACGAGCATGATTAGTGTGTATTCGACGGTTGCCGTGTTTACGATGTGTCTTGTTTCGATTTATAAAAGAAGTAAGCAAGGATTTCATGTCAAAAAACAAATCGCTTTAGGGCTGGCATTCGGGTCGATTATCGGTGGGAAAATTGGAGATGTAATCTTCCTTCATGCTGTAGACAGTTGGGGAAGCCAGGCAGTGAGTGCGACCCAATCCGTGATTCTATTTCTATTACTTGGGGGCATTATTTTATTCACGATTAATAAGGAAAAGATTCGAACGCTAGAAGTAACGAATCTCGTGTCGATTGTGACGATTGGATTAACAGTCGGTATCATTTCAGTCTATCTAGGCATTGGCGGAGGGCCACTGAATATCGCACTTTTGGTTTACTTCTTCTCGATGAAAGCCAAAGACGCAGCAGCCTATTCGATATTGATGATTTTCTTTGCCCAAATTATTAAGATGGGGACCGTCATTCGTGATTTTGAAAAATACAACAATGTCAGTCTTGTGATTTTAGCGATTGCGATTTTTGCGGTACTCGGTGGTTGGATTGGAACGAAAATCCAATCGAAACTCACGCACGAAGCCGTTGAAAAACTCTATCTAGGCTTGATGGTCATTTTAGTATTGATGACTGCCTTCAATGTATTTAAATTTATCGGAGTATAAACAAACACCCAAGCAGTATTGCTTGGGTGTTTGTATGTAGTATTTTATAGGAGAGGAAAATCATGCTAAGTTTTCTTGATTGTTGATGATGGAAAATCTTACGGATTCTATAATAGCAGTAATGGGGAATGATACCAAAACGAATTAACGGGAGTTAGGAATGTATTCCTTACTCCCGTTTTTGAGGCTTTG